>JAZSRU010000025.1:0-42891 GCA_045538635.1 Victivallaceae bacterium | reverse complement strand
TTTTGTATGCTGTCGCATTAGCATATTCAAAAGTAAAAATATACTTTGAGATTTTGCCAAGGCGATAGCAAATAAAAGGCGATGAAACGCCCTGTATTTTGCTTGCGCAAAATACTATACCCCAAACCCCTCAGTTTTTTTTATTATCAGTTTATGTTTAGTACAGAGCCATAAAAAAAAGGCGGTTGCAAAACCTCAAAAAGGTAAGCAACCGCCTTTTTTTTTTAATAAATATTAAAATCAGAGATTTGCAACAACAGCTTTGATGATTTCAGTAGCTGCATTGGGGGCAGCGCTGTTGATGCCGGGCTGGACTTCGTAACCGCCGCGTTCAAAACATTCAGGCATGGGAACATAGCTTGACGGGGACTGGGCGAGTTCTGCGATGAATGTGTATTTGAAGGGGGATTCCTTGCGGATAGCGCGGGCAATACCGTTGAAGGGTTCGCCGGGGAGGGTGGCGATCACAAAATCTTTGCCGAATTCGATAGCGGTGATGCGCGCATCGTGTGAAGGTGTGCTTTTGGCTTTGCAGTCAAGGGCGCGTTGGGCGAACCAGCGGAGAGCTGCGGGAACCTTGTTTGCGAGGTCCTGACTTTCAAAGTCGCCTTCTTTGGGAATATCGGGGACAGTTTCAAGAATGTGTTTGGCTTCAGCTTCTTCGGCATCGGTCAGAACGCGGTGCGGAATGGTAACAACGCTGTTTTTGACGATGATTTCGGAGGGATCGACTTTTTCCAGTTTGTCGAGTGCCTTGAGAACGATTGAAGCATAACCGCGACCGATGCGGACGGCTTCTTCGTAGCTGGTCTGGTTGATTTTCTGGTGGAAGTCAAAGTGGTTGATATCGCCGGATGCATCGTCAAGAACCATGACCGGGATACTGGTGGTCAGTTCGTACTGGATGGCTTGGGCAAATCTGCCGTACCAGTCAGCAGAAACGATAGATCCGCCGATGGTGTCGCCGTGGTTGGCAATGTTGCAGATAAGAGCTGCGATGCGTCCGCCCTGAATGATTTTGATAATACCGATGGTGCGGTCAAAATCATCTTCGGGTTTGTCGATTTCAGGATTGCACCAGCCGGGGTTGGTAACGATGGTACCGTTTTTCATCCAGTAGCGGCGGACATTGCCGTAGGGGTTGTTGTAAACAGAACCGACTTCGATTTCGCCGGGCTGGAGGTTCATGAAAGCGCGGCGGAGAGCGCGCAATGCAGCATCAAGAGTTGCCTGGAAAGCAAATTCAGTCAGATCGCTCCATGTGCCTTCGGCATTTTTGCGGAGTTTGGAAGCGGTGTGAGAGTGGGTGGCGCAGAAAATAAGACCGTCAAAAACATCTTTGCCGAATTCAGCGGTAACTTTTTCGCCCAGAGCTTCCTGCAAAGTTTTGTCAATTGAGCAGAGGTCAAAAGACATCAGAGCGCATTTTTTGCCGTTGAGTTCAAAGGCGATAACTTTGACATAGAGGTCGTCGTACATCCCTTTGTTGAAGCGTTCATTCATGTATCCGGCGAGATCGACGCCGATAGGGGGAGTAATGATTTCCTGTGCATAACCGACATTCAACATAATAAAATCCTTTCTTATTGGTGTTGGTTGTTGCGTTTGGTTGTATTGTTTAATAATTTAGCGGGGATGCGGCCTGAATTCAAGTCGTATTCCTGATTTTTTACTAAAATCATCAGATGTCTGTTCTCAAGACCTTTGATTTTGAGAATTTCAGTTATGGCGCGGCGGATGACAAGAGCTTCATCTTTTCTGCCGGCTTTTTGGAGTGCGAGCTGATAGCAGTATAAATTGCGTACAGAGAGCGGGAAGCAGTCGTACTCTTTTTGGAAAAAGCAGAGAGCTTCATTGATTTTGCCCTGCTGCATATAAAGCGATGCCAGTATGAAATTGCTGTGAGAGAAATTTGAGATACCGGTGATATTGCCCATATTGGCAAGATATGCAGCGGCAAGATTGATATCGGGGGTTAAAACTGCTGCATCATTGATATTTTTGTAAGTCGGACGGTATTTGATACTTTTGAGGGTTTCCTGCAAACGCTGTTGGTATTTCTGCCCCAGATTTACGGCATTGCGAAGATGCATGGAAGACATGAAATTCATATAAAAAAGATATGAGCCTAAAATAACTGCCGCTCCGGCTGCAAGGAATTTTATATAGGGGTATTTCTCCGCAGTTTCAATTTCCGGTTCATCTTTGAACATCGGAATCAGCGCACCGCACAGCAGATAAAATATCGCTCCGTTCGGCCAGTGCATCAACAGCACATCAACCATCGAATGGGCAAGGAGCGCGCTGTAAACAAAAAGAAAATATCCGTGTTCAAAGTCGCGTTTGCGCTCAAAAAGTAAAATGCTTTTGACAAATGTGTAAAGCATCAGCGCAATAATGAATAATCCTGCAATCCCGGAATTTGCCAGCAGAAACAGAAATTCATTGTGCGGATGATTGTGAATTACTGCCGCCATGTCGGTCATAAAATATTCCGGAGCCATTTTGTCTGCGGATTCGGTGATGTATCTGCCGTATTCACAGCCGGTGAGCGGATTGCTTTTTATGACATTCAAGCCGTTTTCCCAGAGGTAAATGCGGGTGTCTTTGCTCATGAAAGAGGTGATTTGTGTGCGGAATACCACCGTTCCGGCAACAATCAATGCCAATATGGCGAGCAATCCGTAAACTCTCGTTCTGCGGCTTGTAAAATTATCAAGATATCCCCAGAGCAGCGCTGCAAATCCGACAAATGCTCCCAGATAGGCACCTTTCGGAAAACGGCAGACAAAATAAATGTAAATCAGGATCGCGATACTGTAAAGTGCAAAATATATTCCCCATTTGTATTTGAATGAGGGAAGTTTTTTGGAAAAAAGAAAGAAAATACTGCCTGAACTCGTCAAAAGCAATGCTGCACTCCAGTTCCAGTTGCCGGTAAAACCGCCCGGAATCGCATTTTTTATCACATCATGCAGATTGCACAGGAGCGAAAACAGAAAAAACAGCCACATCATCGGCAGCAGAAGTTTGCGCCATTCATCTGCATACAGATATCCGACGGCAATCATTGCCGGATATGCAAGACCGCCGCCGAAAAAATAAGGCGATTTGAAAATTAATATCTGCTGCAGTATCAGAACAATTATATAAATTACCGAACCTGCTGCCAGCAGCGGATTTTTTTTCAGGCATTGGTACATTTTCTGATATTTCAAAGCAATCATGCCAAGTGCAAAATATCCGATAATTTCCCATGTAAAACCTTCAAGCAGTGACCAGTTGCGGATGATATCGCCGTATGCAAATACTCTCGCCCAGCTCAAAGGATAGGCACAAAGAAGCAGCAGTGCGAAAAACACTGCTGCCAATGTGGTTATTTTTAATGATTTGCCCATCAATGATTACTTTTTGATTTTCATTTGCGGGAAGAGGAGAACATCGCGGATTGCTTCTGAACCTGTAAGCAGCATGATCAGACGGTCGATACCGATACCCATACCGCCTGCGGGAGGCATGCCGTGTTCGAGAGCAACGAGGAAGTCTTCATCGACTTTATCTTCGACTTTGTCATCGGGACCTTTGGTTGCTTCAAACTGTTCCATGAAGCGTTTGCGCTGTTCGACAGGGTCATTGAGTTCGGTGTATGCGGGGGCGATTTCCTGACCGTTGATACCGAGTTCAAAGACATCGACGAGAGTGGGATCATCTTTACATGTACGGGCAAGCGGCAGGAGTTCGGCGGGAAGTCTGGTGACGAAAGTGGGCTGAATGTTGTTGCATTCGCACATTTTTTCATAAACTTCGTTGGTGATGTCGAGTTCGGACATTTCCATACAGACATTGAGCTTGAATTCTTCGGTTGCGCGTTTGACTTTTTCCTCTTTGGTAAGTTCAAACCAGTCGGCACCGGCTTTTTCGCGGACGATGTCGTGATAGGTGATTCTGCGCCACGGTTTTTCGAGGTTGATGACTTTGCCGTTGCCGTGGTCGATCTGCAGACTGCCGATAACTTTCATAGCGACGGTGGTGATGAGGTCCTCAACGAGTTCCATCATGCTGTTGCAGTCGCCGTATGCCTGATAAACTTCCATCATGGTGAATTCAGGATTGTGGCGGCGGGAAACGCCTTCGTTGCGGAAGTTGCGGTTGAGTTCAAAAACTTTTTCAAAGCCGCCGACGAGGAGGCGTTTGAGGTAAAGTTCAGGAGCAATACGCATATACATCGGAGCATTGAGAGCTTCGTAGTAAGTTTTGAAGGGATTGGCTGATGCGCCGCCGGCGATTGCCTGAAGCATGGGAGTTTCGACTTCCATAAAGCCGCGTTCCTCCATGAAACGGCGGATTTCGCGGATGATGGCGATGCGCTGCTGGAAAACTTTGCGGCTGTCATCATTGACGATCAAATCCAGATAACGCTGACGGTAACGCTGTTCGACATTGGTCAGACCGTGATATTTTTCGGGGAGGGGGCGGAGAGATTTGCAGAGGACCTTGAAGTTTTCTGCTTTGATTGAGAGTTCGCCGGTTTTGGTGGTGAAAAGGTGACCGGTAACGCCGATGAGGTCGCCGATATCCATGCGTTTGAACAAATCGAACTGTTCTTCGCCGATTGAATTTTTGCCGATATAGAGCTGGATTCTGCCGGAAGCATCTTTGACATCAGCAAAAATTGACTTGCCCATGACGCGGATTGCGGTCAAGCGGCCGGCGACGACGGCTTTCTGGACTTCATCTTCGGGTGCATCGGGATTGAATTTTGCGCGGCAGTCGGCGATTTTTTCGTGACCGTCGAAGCGTTCACCGTAGGGGTTGATGCCCATAGCTTTCAATTCTTCGGCTTTCTGCAGTCTTTGTGCAAAAAGTTCATTCATTTCCTGCTGATTTTCAGCATTGAGCTGTTCTTCGTTTACTGATGTGTTTTCACTCATTTCAAGAATCCTTATATAAATAGTTTGAATTTTATATGCAATTTATATAATATAACATCTTTTTTTAATCTTGCAATCTAAAAGTTTGGTGCTATCTTAAATAAAATGAAGTTTTTTGCAATTTTTTACCTGAAAATAAGAAAGGCGGACAAAATGGATAACAATAATCATCCCCGTTACGGTAATTTTTCTGATAATCACGATCTCATAGGCGACACATGGCGCATTATGCGTATCATGTCGGAGTTCATTGATTCTTTTGAAGAAATGGGAGAGCAGCCGGACAAACTGGTTTCAATTTTCGGTTCGGCGCGGCTGAAAGAGGATGATCCGTACAGCATTGATGCTGAAAAAATGGGCGCGCTGCTCGTTGAAAACGGTTACGGTGTCATCACCGGGGGCGGTCCCGGTATCATGGGCGCCGGAAATCGCGGTGCCGGCAAGGCAAACGGAGTTTCAATCGGTTTGAATATAGCTCTGCCGCATGAGCAGAAACCGAATAAATTTCAGACTCTGGCATTGAGGTTCAGATACTTTTTTACCCGCAAAGTGTGTTTTCTCAAATATTCGACTGCAATCATTATCTATCCCGGGGGATTCGGCACGCTGGATGAATGTTTTGAATCATTGACATTGATCCAGACCCGCAAGATCAACCGTATTCCGGTTATTCTGGTCGGACATGAATTCTGGGATGGATTGCTTGACTGGGTCAGAAAAGCCATTCTGAAAAAGGAAATGATCGATGACGATGACATGGAGCTTTTCAAGGTCGTCAATAACGCTGATGAAGCAATGGCGTATTTGCTTGAATGTCACAAAAATCTGATTACAAGCAGTGTAAAACCGCTTTAATTTCAGATTACAGTTTGAATTTTCTGTAAAATATGATAAATTAATCTGAATAACAAAAATTATTTTTACCAATTTAAAAAAGGAGTTGAAAAATGTTTGAATTCGGTTTCGCCAAAGAAGATATCACCCCCAATTACGGATTGCCTCTGGTCGGTTATTTCAATCCCCGTCCCAATCGCGGAGCTTATGACCGGTTGAGCGTCAAAGCCGCAGCTTTCAGATATGATGATGTCTGCACAGCTGTTGTTTCATACGATCTCTGCTTTGTTACCCGCGCACTTGTTACCCGCTTCAAAGAAGCTGTTGCCGCCGCCGGATTGCCCTGCGCCGGAAATGTTATTTATTCTGCAACTCACACTCACACCGGTCCTTATACATCTCCCTGTTTCGGTGAAGGTGAAAAAGAACTCTGCTCTGCAGAATATATTGATGAACTTATTAAAAAAACTGTCAATGCACTCAAAAATGCATGCGCAAGTCTTGCCCCCGCAGAACTTTATAATGCTGCAACCAAGTGCCATTCCCTCGCATTCTGCCGCCGCTATATCATGAAAGACGGCAAAACTCTCACCAACCCCGGCAAACTCAATCCCAATATTGATCATCCTGAAGATGAAATCGATTCAGATATTTTCATCCTCGGTGTCAAACAGGAGGGCCGTCTGGTCTGTCTGCTCGCCAATATTTCAAATCATACAGATACTATTGGCGGCGATTTTGTTTCTGCTGATTGGCCCGGCGCAATGGAAGCAGAGATCCAGAATGCTCTTGACTGCGGTATTCCTGTTATGACTTTGATTGCTCCGCAGGGCAATATCAATCACTTTGATGTCAGAACTGATGCAAATCAGACCTCTTATGCAGAAGCCCGCCGCATCGGTAAAGCTTATGGTCAGCTCATTCTGTCCCAGATTTTCGCTCTCAAAAAGGTCGAATTTGACAATATCAAATTTGTTTCAACCGAATTTGAAGCACCCTATATGCAGGTAACTGATGAAGAGTATGCTGAAGCCAAAAAAGTTTATGAAGCAAACAAAGATGCAGTTATGGAAGCCGGACGCGACTTCACTTCAGAAGATATCGCTAAAGGTCATCCCTATGTTCTCAAGTTCTTTGCTCAGCGTCTGATGAGCTGCCGTGATAAAGCTATTGCCGGTCAGCGTATTGAAGAAGTTGCCGCTTTGAGTTTCGGTGATGCTGTTGTGATTTCAACATTGCCCTGCGAAGCATTTGTTGAATTCACCCGCGAAATCCGCAAGGCTTCCAAATATCCTATGACTATTGTTTCAGCTTTGAGTCAGGGCGAATTCGGTTATATCGGTATGCCGCACAATTACGGCAACGGCGGATATGAAACCAGCCCCAGCAACAGTGTTGCCGATCGCAACCTCGGTCCGTCAATGCTGGCAAAAGCTCAATCTCTGCTCAAATAATAAAAGGGATTGAAAATGCAGTTTGCTGAAAATTTTTCCGACAGTCAGCGCAGAAAATTCCGTTGGTTCGCCACGACATCTGCGTTGACCGGATGTATCTCTGAATGGTTTCTTGACAGTAATACAATCATCATCCTTTATCTGGTCATGCTGGGGGGAAGTGAATCTTTCTCCATGTTTTCCAGCGCAATATCGGGTCTGGTGGCTGTGATGATGAGTATTCCCTTTGCCGGATGTGCCAATAAAATCGGTTTGAGAGTTTCATATACCATGGCGGTTTTTCTGGGCATGATCTCTTATTTTCTGATGGCGGCTGCTCCGTTTTTCGGAATGGGAATTGCGCAGTATGTGGTGATTGCAGGATGTTTTATGTACAGTGTTTCGCGTCCATTGTACAGTGCGACATGGTATCCAATATGTGATGCATTTCTGCTCAAGCATGAGCGGGGAAGTTTTTTCGGCAACATGCGTTTTATCTACATGACACTCAATGCACTTTTGATTTTCGGTGCAGGTAAACTCATGGGGGCGAAGCCGCCGATCTGGATCATGCAGATAGTTGTGTTTTTCCCGGGGATAATGCTGCTCGGACGCAAGTTGTGCATGGACAAACTGCCGATCAATCCGGCATCGGAAAAAAATGCTTATGATTTGAAAAAGGCATTGGCGATTTCCGTCCGTAATGCGCCGCTTATGGGTTTTGCATTCTATATCTGCATGGTCAATATGTCGATTGCAGCGGCACTTCCGCTTGCCATCCTTTATATGAAAAAAGGCTTGGATTTCAATCCGTCACAAATAATGACGATCACAGCTATCGGTCTTGGCGGTTACATCAGCGGGTACGCGGTTGTCGGTAAATTGATGAAAGCGGTGAAGACAAAGTATTTCCAGATGATGATACATTTTATTTTTATTGTATTTCTTGCTTCATTGTTTTGCATACAGCCGGACGGCAGTTATCTTTTCGGCAGATTTGCGTTTCTGTTTTATCTGAATGGTGTCGCAGCAGCATTTTTCATGTGCCTGACATCGACAGAAATGCTGGCTCTTGCCAAACCCACAAACAAGCTGATGGCAGCTTCAGTAATTCAGACATTCCAGAATATCGGTACGATGATCGGCCGTACAGGCTCATCAATAATTCTCGGCTTGGGAGTTCTGACCGATGCATGGACATTGTTCGGGTGCAAATTCACCAAATATAATGCGTTGTTCGGATTGTGCCTGTTTCTGATTCTTTTCAGTTTGCTGTTTCTGCTTTTGTCGCCGTCTGTTGTGCCCCGGCACAAAGATTATTACGAACCTGCCAATTAAAAGGATAATAAGAGTATGATATCACTGCGGAAAATCTGTTTGCTGTCATTGGCTGTTGTATGTTTCAATATTTGCTTCGGAGATGATGAAAATATCTCTCTCTACAAAAATAATGAAGATCATGCCGCAAAAAAAGTTGATGCCAATAATGTGCCTGTCGATCCTGCCAATAAGCTCAAAATGATTTGGGATAATGTCCGTTTTAAGAGCGTCAATCATTCCGGTATTCCGCGCGGCGGTATTAAAAAACTCACTATTGTCAAATTCAATTACATCGGTGCATGGATTGCATGGGTTGATGAAAAAGGATATCATGAAATTACCGGAGATCGTTGCATTCCATGGCGGTCATTTCCCGAAGATATCAGGAAATATTATGCCAAACATTATATGCCCGAATGGAAAATGTTTAAAAACAAAACTCCGTTCACTCTGCGTACTCCTCATTTTTCCAGAAATGGTAATGAGCTTAAAAAGAAAAAAGGTGCAGTAATACGAAAACGCTCTGCCGGCGGGTTGTTGTGTACCGAGATTTCCCATTCCATAGTGCCGTTTTCGGAGTTTCCGCCGGAAGTCCGCCAGAAATGCGGTTTTTATCAGAATGAGGCGTATA
Organism: Victivallaceae bacterium; assembly: GCA_045538635.1. Taxonomy (GTDB): domain Bacteria; phylum Verrucomicrobiota; class Lentisphaeria; order Victivallales; family Victivallaceae; genus RGIG5270. Next base: position 33,742 of record JAZSRU010000025.1, on the reverse strand, counting down.
TTCCTGAAGTTCCGGTCATGATCAGAACTGAGGTTACATTTGATGATCCGGTGCTTTTTGTACATCCCACTAATATCAAGTTCAAAAGAAAACTGAAGAACGGAGTGTGGATGGCAAGTATCAGTTTGAGAAATGAAGGTAAAACAGTTATAAAGGATGTTTTTATCGAACCTTTTAAAGGTTATCCCAGACCGAATCACAAAAGCGATCTGCATGTTTTCAAAGAGAGTAAAGACGAGAAAAAATGTTCAAAATGCGGACTTTCCGACCGTTTGAATGATCGTTATTTCAATTTTATGTTTGACCGCCAGTGCCGTACGGGATGCAGCAAAGTCACGGTTGAATATGCTTTGAACAAAAAAGAGGATAAAAAAATCGGCAGATTGACTCTGCCTGCATATGAACTTGATGTTGAATACGACAAGAAAAATCCTGCTGATTCAAAAGTCCTTATGGATGCTGTCCAGCCCGCAGTAGATGAAGGTGCTGATGGCGGTGCAGATGGGGGGAATGCCGCCCCCGAGGGAATGCCGACAGAATAAACATCATTAATGTTTATCGCCATGGTCGTGTAAATCATGGTGATCGACGGTTGAATTTTTGGTTTCATCAAATTTTTTCGCCTCTGCATGACCGTCAGCATAAAGATAATTTGAGCGGTCGCCATGGCGTTTTTTTTCAATCATATTTTCCCATCCTTCTTCATGAGTGCAGTAACATTGGTGAGAGAGAGCGTCTCCGGAATCGGCGCGTTCACTTAAAACGATACGCTGGGAAGGATTTTTTATACTGCTCATACGGACGCCTTCAGTAAATCCTTCATTTATGATGTAGCTTTGAAGTTTTGCCTCGCGGTCATATTTTTCATCGGACGGACAGCGCAGATATTCCTCTTTGAAATTATACGGCTCAAGCATGGTGTACCAGGCATCATGTGAATGCTGGCCGGAATCGTGGTCGTGTTCATGCAGTTTCGGGAAAAAATCGTCATTGTCCGCACAGTAAAATTGAAATGCAAGTCCTGCCTGTTTCAGATTGTTTATGCATTTGATTGAGCGGGCGCGTTCCCGGGCGGAATTTAATGCCGGCAGCAGCATCCCGGCGAGAATCGCAATTATTGCGATGACTACGAGAAGTTCAATGAGAGTAAATGTATTGTGATATTGCTGAAAGCGTGAAAAAATTTGTTTTTTTGACATAGTGCGTTCCTTTTCGGTTTTGAAATAATGTTGATTTTTCTCCATGAGGAGTCAGACATGATTCATACTGCCGGAGGAGCGCGGGAAGATATGAAAAATATTACGGCTGAATCAAAAGATTTTATATCAAAAGATTCAGTTTTTTGTTTTTGAGGAACCGTGCAGAAAAAGTTTTCAATAATTTCCGGTGAATTATTCTGCAGTTCATATTCGCAAACAGGACAGTCTTTATCTGCGGCAAACGGCAGATGCCGTGCTTCCAGATGAGGGGCTGAATTGAGTTCATATTGAGCTGTGCAGAAAACTTCGGGGCTGCTGTGAATGTGAAATACAGTATGCATGAAACTGCTCAAATTGAGCAGCAGTATCAGCATCAGCAGAATGGTTGAAAAATTTTTTGCCATTTTGTGCATATTTCACCTCAAATCTGTTTTATTTTAGCACAGCTTTTTTATTTGTCAAATTACATTTCAAAAAAAATGATATTTCTTGCTTAACGGGGTTGATATTTCCAATTTTTGATATACATTTAGTTGAGAGTAAAAGTATATAAGAGTTTTTTGAAAAAGATGAGGGGGTGCCGGGGGAGAAGAAAAAAGCTTTTTTGCAAAAAAGTTTTTTCTTCTCCTCCGGCAGTAAATCAATCATCTTTTACAAGGAAATATATGAATAAACAAAAAGTAATCGCAGCAATGTCCGGCGGAGTTGATTCATCCGTTGCGGCGGCTTTTGCACAAAAATCCGGATATGAGGTCATCGGAGTTACTCTGAATTTGAAACATCCGGATGAAAATTTCTCAAAAGCTCAGCAATGTGCCGGAAAAAGCGACCGTCTTGCGGTTGAGGATGTATGCAGAAAGCTTGAGATAGAACATTTTTATATTGATGCATATCCTGACTTTGAGGAAAAAGTTCTGCGTCCGTGCGCTTTAACTTATCTGGCGGGGAGAACGCCTAATCCGTGCTGTCTGTGCAATCATTATATCAAATTCGGCAAACTTGTGGAATTCGCCAAAAGTCATGGCGCGGAAAAAATAATGACCGGACATTATGCTAAAACTTGCGTGATTGACGGTCAAACTCGGCTTTTGCGGGGCGACGATCCCAAAAAAGACCAGACTTATTTCCTTTACGCATTGAGCTGTGAAGAGTTGAATTATCTTGAATTTCCAGTAGGAAAAATGTGCAAGGAAGATGTGCGGAAATCTGCCGCTGAAATTGGTTTAAGTGTTGCAAACCGTCCCGACAGTCAGGACAGCTGTTTTCAAGTTGAAAATGAGTGCTTCGGAGAAACTTTGCGGCGTTTGTTTGATTATCCGGCACGCAAGGGCAGATTTGTTTTCAACGGGAAAAAAGTCGGCGTCCACAAGGGATTTCATCAATATACGATAGGTCAACGCAAAGGCTTGAATGTCGCTCTCGGTGTGCCGGGATTTATAAAATCCATAAATCCGGCAAGCGGTGATATTGAACTTACTACTGATCCGGATGATTTGCTTTGCCGTCGTTTTGAAGTCAATGCACTCAATTTTCATTGTGAAATCGCCGATGAATTCAATGCTATGGTGCAAATCCGTTACCGTTCAAAACCGGTTTCTGCCAAAGTCCGCAAAATTGCCGATGACCGTCTGGAGGTTATTCCGGATGTGCCGCAGCGTGCAGTAACCTGCGGTCAGGCGGCAGTTTTTTATGACGGTGATTTATTGCTTGGGGGAGGGACGATAGATGCTGCTTAAAGTTCTGGTCATCGGCAAACTTAAGGATAAACATTTTCAGTCGCGTGTTGAAGAATATTCAAAATGGCTGACTCAAAACAACAAAATCGAAATCCTTGAACTCCCGGATTCAACAAAAGAAAAGGAAAATGAACTCCTTTTAAAACATATTGAAAAAGAAAATCACGCTTATATCGTCGCTCTGTCTGAGGACGGCAGGGGGCTGACTTCCCGTGAACTTGCTTCAAAACTCGGAGCAATACAGCAGAAAATCGTCTTTATCATCGGCGGTCCATACGGGCTGACCAATGAAGTGAAACAGCGTGCGGATTTTCTCTGGAGTCTGTCAAAACTTACATTTACGCATGAATTTGCCCGTCTGATACTGCTGGAACAGCTTTTCCGTGCATCAAATATCCAGATGGGCGGCTCGTACCATAACGATTGAAGGAGATAAAATGAAAAAAAAATTGTTGCCGTTATTACTTGTTTTACTGTTTGCGGGGTGTGCGTCGAGTGAAAGAATGATGCGTTTATCACCGGCAAGTGCGAGAGCGTACAGTGCGCCGGATGCAAAGCGTTTGAAGGGAGCAAGTTTCAGAACGATGCCGCAGAAAAAAGTTGAAAACAAAACACTTGCGGAAGAAAATGTTATCAATGTCTGGCCCTTGTTCCTGAAAAATGATTATTTCCATTCGATTCTGTGGCCGTTTATTGACTATGACCAATATGGAGTTGCCGTTCGTCCTTTTTACAACAAAGAGGGCGATGAACATTCAATACTTTTTCCGCTGGCAGGATGGAACAGTGCTGACGGCAGCGGTTGGGTATTAAACACTTTCTGGAGCAAAGATACATTTACTTTTTTCCCATTCTATCACAGCAAGCCGGATTTTCTGTATGCATTTCCGGTGGAACGGGAAATATATAAAAACGGCAAATTGAAAAAATTGAATATATATCCGCTTTCATATTACGGAAGCACAGGCAAGGATTCTGACAATTACTACTATATGCTGCTGCCTTTCGGCGGCTGGCGGAAAGACAATGAAAATTCATACGGGCTCATCCTCAATACTTACTGGGGCAAAGATTATGCCGGATCGTTTCCGTTTTTTCATAAATCGGATGATTCATGGATGGCATTGCTGGCGTACAAAAATGACAAGCATTACGGTTTTTTCCCGCTTTTTGCGCAGAACATCAAAAATGACGGCGGCTATTTTTTCCCGCTTTATATGTATTCAAAAAGCGATACCTTGAGTTTTGCCAATGTCCTGCTGCTTTTCAATTATTACCGCCGCTCAAGCAATGCGGTACTCAAAGAGAATTCAAGTGCCAACACACTTGTTTTTCCGTTTTATTTTGCCAAAGACAGGAAATTCAACTTTACCGACGGCAGCATAAACAAAATAATCTGGAACTCTCTCGACAGTCAATGTCAATATTTGCGTGAAGCATTCCGCAATTCAGATATGCAAAAGATTATTGATGGCAAAAAAATGATTGCTGCAAATCTGAAATCCATTAACCTTGACGGTGATTTCAAAGTGCCGGACAACGAAAAAGAACTGGAAAATTTTGCACATGCACTTCAGGAGCGTTTCGGTGTACTTGATGAAGAAAAAACTTTTGCCGTGCTGCCGTTTTTTTCAAGTACCAAAAGTATGACAACGGATAAATTTTCACTGCTGTTCGGGCTGCTTTACAGCAGCAGAGATTGCCGCAATCACGAAAATCTGTCTTTGCCGTACAGTAAAAAACAGTCTCAAACTGTTGAAGAAGATTCTTCCAGAACATTGCTGCTGGCAGCATCTTCAGATACATTGAAGCGCAAATATGCTCCTGATTTCAGTACAGCTGAAATTTTTGCCTGGATGTCTTTCTTTTATGATGTGAAAAATCTTGCCCGCTCAATAGAAGCCGATGAGGTACGCAATTCAGATAAACTCTATAAATCAGAAACTGCAAATCTGCTCAAAAAAATTCAGAAAAGTGCCGCAAATCTCGGAATCACTCTTCCTGAATTGAAAACTTCTGCCCAATGTTACATTTACTGCAAAGAAATTGCCGGGATGTGTCTGGATTATTTCAATACTTCCGAAGTGTCATTATTTCCGTTTTTTGAATATGAAAACGGCAAATACAACAATAAATTTGAGATTTTTCCGCTGTTTTTTACTGAACATGAGCAGTATTCAAAATATCACAGCAAAAATCGTTTGAACTTTTTGCTCCTCTGCCACAATCAATCCGAACGCAACCGTATTCCGCAGGGGAAATTTGAAAAAGTTTTTGACGAAATTGACAATTTTGAACAGTCATTACTTGCCGGCAAGGGCAGTAATAAACTTAAAACTGCACTCAAAGAAGCAAATTTGGTTTTTGACGCTCCGCGCAATTTCCGCGAATGCCGTGAGCTTCGCGACAAACTGTATGCCATGATCCCTGAAAATACTGAACGCATTTCCGCTTTCTTTCCGCTCTATTTCTACAAAGGCAATGATGTTCTTGATGATTCTTATTTGAATATCCTCGGCATCATTTACAACGGCGGCAGCAAAAAACAAAATTACTGGTTCAATGTTCTCGGCTTTGTCGCACGCGGTTTCAAAGAAAATAATGAAGAAGAATTCCGCATCCTTGAATTCCTTTACCGCAGCCGTAAACGCAACGATGAAAAAGATTATCTCATCTTCCCGTTCTTCTATTACCGTTCCGCTCCTGAAACTTCGCAGTTCTCTTTCCTGCATCGCATAGTCAATATCGAAAAATCATCAACCGGAACCAAAGGGCATATATTCTATATCCCATTCGGTGATGAAAAATAATGTTGAGATATGCAGGGGGAGAAGAAAAAACCTTTTTAGGAAAGGTTATTTTCTTCTCCCCCTGCACCCCCTCATCATTTTCCAAACCTTTCAGGATAAGATTTTATATCCGATTTTGAGTTTTTGTGAAACAGAAATTCAAAATCGAACATAAAAGTTTTTGTAAAAAGGATAGGGGGCCGGGGAAAGGAAAAGAAACATATAAAAAGGCGGGTGGAACGCCCAAGTTTTTTTCCTTGCCCCGGATATCAGTCCGTTTCTTAGAAAAGGAGAAAAATATGAATTGGCAAAGTTGTATTGATCGTTATGAGGATGAGCTTGTAAATAATGTGATTCCGTTTTGGCAGAAGAATTGCATAGACAAAGAATTCGGCGGATATTTTACGAGTTTGGACCGTGACGGAAGTGTTTATGATACGAATAAATATATGTGGATGCAGTGGCGCATTGTGTATATGTTTATGGAATTTTATCTGTCGCCGTACAAAAAGGAAGAGTTTTTGAAGATAGCGGAGGACGGATTTGATTTTCTCTACAAAAACGGCAGAGATGAGAATGGAATGTATTATTTTGCATTGAACCGCAAGGGTGTTCCGGCAATGGCGCCATACAGTTTGTTCAGTGATTGTTTTGCGGCAATGGGCGCGGCATTTTTGTATAAAGCGATCAAAAAAGAACTTTATAAAACTGCTGCCGAAGAGGCGATGAACAATTATTTGAAACGCGCTCAAAGTTCCAATCCTGCTTTGCAGTGGAACAAAGGGATGGAAGGCAAGGAAAGTTATCTGTCACTCGGGCAGTTTATGATGATGGCGAATCTCGGACTTATCATGGATGATTGTCTGGGTGAAAACAAATACGGTGACAGTTGCGAAACTGCACTTGATAAGGTTTTGAATCTCTTTTATGTGCCGGTTTTCAAACTCGTTTTTGAAAATATGAAACCGGACGGCTCAACCGATCTTGCAAGTTGTCAGGGGCGGATGCTCAATCCCGGTCATGCTCTTGAAGCGATGTGGTTTTTGCTCTCTTATCTTGAAAAGCGTCCCGGTTCAGAGGAAAAAATCAATAAGATTTGCGATATAATCCTTTCAACACTTGAGTACGGCTGGGACAAACAGTACGGCGGTATCTATTATTTTATGGATGTACTCAACAAGCCGCATCTGGAACTTCAGCATGATATGAAGCTCTGGTGGGTGCATAATGAAGCGATCATTGCATCATTGTATGCATATAAACTCACCGGCAGGGAAGTTTTCAAAGATTGGTTCAAGAAGCTTGACGAATGGACATGGAAACATTTTCCTGATCCTGAATACGGCGAATGGTTTGCATATCTGAACCGCCGCGGTGAGCCGACCCACATGCTCAAGGGCGGTAAATGGAAAACCTTTTTCCATCTGCCACGCTGTCTGTATTTCTCTGCCCGATTGATGAAAGAAATTGCATCAAAAGGTTTGTAAATCAAAAATATAATTTGAAGCATTGAGCAGGACGACACAGATTTTGTCTGATGAATATTTTTACGGGTCCGCACATTTATAAAAATACGGAAAAAATTAATATTCTCTCTTGAATATTTGCCGAAGTTGATTTACATTATGCAATGTATATTGTTATTTATAAGGAGATGATTGCAGATGTTGAAATTTTTGAAAACTTTTCTGACCGTGGCGGGAGTATTTTTTGCGCTTGCAGTATTGGCATGGATTTTAAGTTATTTTTATGATTCATCAAGCACATTGCAGAATCTTTTCGGCAGCAGTTCCGGCAATCAGTCCGGTTTGCGTGTGCCGACTGATGATCCTGCCAAAGTTGAGCTTTTTATGCCGGTTTTCGGCGGCAAAATATCACTTTTTATTTTCACTTTCATTATTTTTCTGCAAATCTTTGCTGTCATCATGGCGGGCCGCGTGGTCAAAAAAATCGTCAGAAGCGACCTCAATGCTTCATTCAAACTTGCCAGTTTCAAAAATGCTGATACCTTTTTGGATTTGCCGCTGTATATCGGGCTTTTCGGGTCGGTATCATCATTTCTGTTGATTTCATTTTCACCGCAAAGCAGCCGTCTGGTGGCGTATTCGTCAACGCTTATCGGTATTATTTTCAGTGTTATTTCCCGTCTGGGTATTCTCTATCCGGCCAAACAGAAAATCATTGCTGAAGCCGCCGCAGAAAATGCAGAAATAGAAGTGGAAGAATAATTTTTATCGGAGAAGAAATTGAATCGTTCTATTCTCATTGTAATGCTTGACTTTATCGTGTTGTCGCTGCTGTCGATGATCACGGGCCTGTCCACGCTCGAAAATCCGTACGGCAATGACGGCACTGTCGTCAACAGCAAAACGGCTCAAGTTATCTCCGATAAACTCAAAAATGAAAAAACGCTCCTTGAAGAAGCGTATCTTGATCTGAAATCAGCACAGGATAAATTCGGGTATTCGCAGGCGCGCAGCGAAGCTATGCAGCAGCTTGAGGCTCAGCTCGCAGCAACCGATCTGCAAATCGAAATCCTTGAAAAAAAAGACCTCGCAGGTGTCGATGTCAAAGAGAGTAAATCGCTCTCAAATGATGCCGCAACTTTGCCATCCAAATACCGTACTGCAATGGCAAATATCACCGGTTCAAAAAATTCCGGCGGCGGTTCGTCCGACGGGAATATTCTTGATGCATTCAATTTCGGTGATCCTGGCAATCTCAACTTCAATGCTCTGAAAGAAACCCGCCGTGTTCTCGGTGTGACAACTGTATCAGAAGAAGATTTGAAAAAACAGAGCGCTGATTCTGAAGAAGTGCAGAAACTTCAGGATATTTTGCGGAGCAAAGATCTCGAACTTGCTGTTTTGAGCAAAAATTTGAAGTTGAAAGAAGCCGAATATGTAAAACTTGAGAATATCAATGTCAATCTTAAAGATACAATCAGGAAGAAAGACGGCGAAATATTGGTTCTGACTGAAGCCGGTCATCGCAAGGACCGCGCAATCCTCGCCGCCAATCAGGAGTTGAAAATCAGTCGCCGCAAACTCGCCGGCAAGGAACGCGAAGTCGGTGTGCGTGTCAAAGAGGTGAAATCAGTTCAAAAAGTTCTTACTCACGCGGTTAAGGACCTTTCAAAAACCCGCGCAGTCGCGGCAAAAGCTCAGGAAGAGGCTCGCGATGCCCGTACAAAACTCGTAACTGTCCGTGAAGATCTCGCTCAACTGCGTAAACGCATTGAGGGAAATGTTCTTGATTATTATGATCAGACGGTGCAGAATATCCGTGTTTATATGGAACAGGAGAGATTTTTTGCCAACCGCCGCGATGTGCAGAGCCTTTATCTGCCGGTAATCAGAGTTGAAAATAAACCGATGGTGATTTCTCTTTTCAGATTTTTGAGCGGCAGCAAACCAGGCGAGCCGATGGAACTTGAAAGTGTTATAAATTTTATCGGAACAAGTTTTGATCCTGACGGTTCCGAAACAACCGGCTATCCGGTAAAGGGAACTTTGACCATCCCGCGTAAGGATATCCGTGTAGGATGTTTTGAACTTTCTGAATACAATGGCAAAACATTGAGTTTCCTGACTTTCAGTGATTTGAAGCGCAGAGGTTTGCAGAATCTTTATCTTTTCAAAGCAAATTCTTTCGGCCGTGACGGCGGCAGTCTTGAGGGCAGGTGTTCACAGAGTTTGCGCGCCAATGATGAATACCTCTACATCCGCAACGGTCTTGCCACATCCAGCGAAGCAATGGCAGAAGAGGGCGACCTCGTCATGAGCAAAGAGGGAGGTTTTGTCGGAATTGTTGTCGGCGTCAGTCGTTTTGAAAACGGAACATCTGAAGCAAAATGTTTTGTATTTCCTGATGATTTCCGGTTGAGAAACTCCATACATATCCGCCTGGAAAAAGCTCCGGGGGCCAAATATCTTACCGATTTCGACACTATCGGCGCCAAACTTCTTCCGCGCCTGAAACAATTGGAGCAGACATGGTAGACAATCCGGACAGCGCAACCAATATCAATATGACTGAAACTATCGATTCTGTAGATTTGTCAACTAAGATAATCAGTCAGCATACTGCTGCTGATGGTAAAAAAAGTAAGAAACATAAGCTTACTGATGAACAGCTGCAGGCCAAAATCGTACAGCCGGACTGGTCAAAAATCGAAGGCAGTTTTTCAAATCTGAGTGTTATCGGTCTTGGCGGCATGGGGACGGTTTTTGCCGCAAAAGATGCACTTTTTTACCGCAATGTCGCGCTGAAGATCATGCGTACTGATTTGCGTACAAATAACAAAAATGTTGATTCTTTTATCCGTGAGGCCCGCATTACGGCACAAATCGACCATCCGAATATTGTTCCTGTTTACAATCTGGGCATATTCAAGGAAGTCGGTCCTTATTTCAGCATGAAAAAGGTGGAGGGGATAACTCTTGCCAAGGTTTTGAAGGAGCTTGAAAGCAATGATGAGGAGATGGAAAAAAAATATACCTTGCGCCGCCGGTTGGAAATATTTTTGAGTATCTGCAACGGTGCTGCTTTCGCTCACAGCAAAGGCGTGATACATTGCGATCTCAAACCCGGCAATATCATGCTCGGAAACTACGGTGAAGTCTTTATAATGGATTGGGGGATGGCCGTTTACCGCTCGGACAAGGATTTGAGTTCTCATAATACAAAAATTGACCTCCGTGAAATCTCCGACAGCGAACTTGAACATACTGCAAATATTACTAATACGATCAACGGTACTCCGGCTTTTATGGCTCCGGAACAGATATTCGGCAAAACAGATTCCATTGATGAACAGACTGATGTTTATGCACTCGGTGTTATTCTTTATACTTTACTGACCTGTACTCAATCACCGTTTCCGCCGAAACTGTCAGCCAAAAAGATTTTTGAAAAGGCTCTCTCCGGTGATTTTCTGCCGCCGCGCAAGCGTTCTCCGAAACGCCAGATTTCCCGTGAACTTGAAGTTGTCTGTTTGAAAGCTATGTCACCGTACAAGCATGAACGGTATGCAAATGTTATCGCTTTGATGCAGGATGTCCGCAATATTCTTGATATGCATCCTGTGGAAGTTTATAATTCACCGCTGTTGAATTTTGTAAAATACTGCCGGCGTCATCCGATGATTCCGACGGTGCTGCTCTGTTCGCTGATAATTCTTTCGGTTTTTTATTCATATATCAGTATCAACAGGATGCTGACAGCGAATACATTGAGCAATGTTTTGACTATCTCACTCGATGAAAGTTCTCACATGTTCGCCAGAGTCAGGATGAATATGAAGCGGAATATGGAAGTATCCCACTCTGTAAATTATGATATGCAGTCCGAAGAAAACAGTGATTTTGAAACGAAAAACTATACCGCAAAACTGGATTTGAACTGTTCTCATGCCATAAATACTCTCATTCAGCTCAATCAGGTTGCCACCGGAAAAAAATATCTGCCGGTAATTTCACAAACATTGTATTTCTGCATTCATTACAGTCTGTTGACCCGCAACAGTGATAATATTCTGAAAATCCAGACCATAGATGACGGTCTGGTTTATACTGCGTACAAGGCTATCATCAGCAAGGACCCTGTTTTAAGACGCAAACTGCAGCTGGTGGCCCTCAACAGCGGTGTTGTGAAGTTTCGGACGAATAATAAAAATCTGAATGTTTATATTACAAAGCAGATAGATCAGGATATATCTTTTTCCGCAGCGGACAATTCCGGTGATGTGCCTGAAAAAAAGTCTGAAATGATAGTTTATTATGGTTCTTTTGAGGTCAATCTGAAAGCAGGAGAGTATTCTCTGCTCGTTTCTGCAGACGGTAAACGCAATATAACTATTCCCATTACTATAGAGGCTGGAGAAAATGTTGAGCTTGATTTTGAATTTCCGGAGATGATACCGCAGGATTGTGTTTATATTCATCCGGGGCATTATTTATCAAATATCTCACATCAGTATTCATATGGCAAACGGATTTATATTGACGGATATTTTCTGTTGGAGAGAGAGGTGACTATTGGAGAGTATTTTGAATTCTGGCGGCAGATAAGTGACAGAAATCTTAAAAACAGTTACAATCCGAATCTGATTTATTACCAGAATGGAAAGTATATTATCAGAAAACTTTTCAGAGATAACAATACTATCAGCGCACCTTACAGAAAAGAAATGCCTATTGTCGGTATTTCTGTTGCCGGCGCTGAGGCTTTCTGTAAATATATGAGTGGAAAACTCGGTATGAAATGCCGGTTGCCGTACTTCCATGAACTTGAAAAAGCCGCCCGCGGCACAGGACGCAGGATTTATGTGTGGGGAAACCGTTTTTATCATAATTATGCATTGCTGGCAAGCAATTCTGATATAAATAAATATCCATTCGGCGCACAGCCGAAAAGTTTTCCGCATGATTACTCATTATATGGAGTTTATGATCTGGCGGGTAATGTCAGGGAGCTGGTTCAGTTGAAAAATAATGCAGATAAATTTGCTGTTTACGGCGGCTCTTATCGCAATACTGCCAATTTTGCCAAGTGCGGTACTCTGTCAAGATTGGCGGAAAACCGTATTGATGTCGGTATGCGTTATGTAGTAGAACTTCCGCCCAAAGATAAAAATGATGAAAATAAAAAATAACACCATTGAATAGATTGTATGATTGATTTTCAGAATGTAGAGAAGATTTATTCGCAGGTTGCGGTACTGAATAAAGTAAGTTTCCGTATCAATCCGAATGAGCGGGTAGGGCTGGTCGGACCCAATGGCGCCGGCAAAAGTACCATTTTCAATATGATAACCGGAGAAATTTCTCCTGATTCCGGCTCGGTGATCCTGCCCAAGAATATGCGTATTGCCTGCATGAAACAGCAGCTTCCGGAGTGTGGAGATGAAACTACATTGCTGGATTTTACTGCCGATGCGATCGCTGAATTGAAAGATATTTCACGCGAAATAAATGAAATCGAACATGAACTTAATGATTGTGATGAAATTTCTCCGGAACGCAAAACTTCATTGCTGAAACGGCACGGAGTTTTGCAGAGTACTTATGAGAGTCTGGGTGCATACAATTTGAAAAATGATGCGGAAACCGCATTGACCAATCTCGGTTTTGCTGTGGCTGATTTTTCCAAACCGCTGAAAAAATTCTCCGGCGGCTGGCAGATGCGTGCCATGCTGGCCAGAGTTCTGATTTCCAATCCTGATATTCTGCTGCTTGACGAGCCGTCAAACTATCTTGATATTCCGGCAGTTGAGTGGTTGTGCAAATTTTTGAAAAGTTATGCAGGGACATTGCTTTTGATTTCGCATGACCGTTTTCTGCTGCGGAAACTTACCAATATTACCATTGAAATCAATTCCGGTATGGTTACAAGATATGCCGGAGATTATGATTATTACAAAAATGCACGCGAGGAACGTATTGCCAATCTGAACAGCGCCAAACGCAATACTGAACGCAAAAAAGAACACCTTGAACGCATTATTGACCGGTTCCGCGCCAAAAGTTCCAAGGCCGCACAGGCTAAAAGCTGGCAGAAAGCTCTTGATAAAATCGAAGATGTCGAAGTCATGCAGGATATTTCTTATCACGGTGTGATCCGCTTTCCGGAGCCGCCTCCGTGCGGCAGTGAAGCGTTCCGCATTGAGAATATAGACTTTGCTTATTCCGGAAATCCGCCGATTTTTTCTGATGTTTCATTGACAGTTGATACCGGAGATAAAGTTGCTTTTGTCGGGTATAACGGTATGGGTAAGACAACATTGCTGAAGCTCATTGTCGGAAAACTCGCTCCTCAAAACGGCAAAATCGTTATCGGGCATAATATTATTTTCGGTTATCAGGCTCAGGAATTCAATGATGTGCTGGTGCCGGAGCAGACGGCTTATGATGTTGTGCGTTCAAATTTGAAAGCAGGCGAGTCCCTTAATAATGTTATGAATGTATTGGGGGCATTCGGTTTTTCCGGTGAGGCTGCATCTAAAACGTGCAAAGTGCTTTCCGGCGGAGAAAAAATCAGACTTTCTTTTGCCCGCATATTTGTAAATCCACCGAATCTTCTGATTCTGGACGAGCCTACAACACATTTGGATATTGCCGCCCGTGAGCTTCTCCAGAATGCGCTGAAAGAGTATAAAGGAACAGTTTGTATTGTCAGCCATGATATCGAATTTGTCAGAAATGTGGCAACAACTATCGTGGCAATGGAGCGTCCGAAAATCCGTAAATATTTCGGCAATTATGATTATTATCTTGCCAAAAGTCAGGAGTTTGCCGCAAATAACAGCAATACCAATCAGGTCCGGAAACCGGAAAAAACTAAAACTTTTGACAGCAAAGAACGCCGTCAGGAGCGCGCCCGTCAGCGACAGGAACTTGCCGCTCTCAAAAAAGATGCCGAAAAGAAAGTTCAATCAATTGAGAAAAAACTGGAAAAATTACAGGCCCGCCAAAATGAACTCGCTCTTTTGCTGGCGGACCCGAATGCCAAAATAAATTTTCAGATGACAAATCGTGAGCTTTTTGATATTCAGCAGGAAATCGCCGCCCAGACAGAACTTTGGGAGGAGGCGGCTCTCAAACTTGAAGAAATCATTGAAAGTAATACTTGACTTTTGCGATAATGCGGTTATTTTATATAAAAAAATGAGATGAGGTTTATATGAAAAGAATTTTTTTGTTTTTTTCTCTTTGTGCGGCAGTTTTGTGCGGTTGTGTCAATGTTGATTATGTCGGACAGAAACTTGCACCGCGTGAGGATGGTGATTTTGTAATGATTTATCCCTCAATGCAGGAAGTTCCTGCTGAATTGAAAATTCTCGGCCGCGGAAAAGTTGTAGCTCCGCACGGTTATGATTTGGATAAACTTGATGCTCTGCTGACAGAAAAAGCTCTTGAAGTAGGGGCTGATGCGGTGGCAATTGCTGCAAAGAAACGCGTGGTCGTCACTCTTGACAACAATATGGTATCTCGTGCCGACAATCCCAATGGTTCATGGAATTTCCGCAGTACAACACTCGACGGCAGCAATATTTATACTGACAGTTTCGGCAAACAGCAGTCTTTGCGGGTTGCTAAAACTGAACGCTACCGCGTTTATTATCAGGTTGTATTCCTTACAAAACAGGATATCGGCAAAAAAGAACCCGCTGTCGCTGAAGTCAAAAAATAAATTGTATCTCTGAATCAGAATGCTGCTGCAAAATCTTTCAGATATGCAGCAGTTTTTTTATGTTAAAATTGCCGCTGGAGCAAAACTACTTTGCCTTGAATATCAACTTCATTTGTCGGATAACTCTGTATTTTGAAGTCCGGATTGGCGGGATGAAGTTCGATTATATTGCCATTTTGCGGGAAGTAGCTTTTGACGGTGACTTCATTGTTGACCAAAGCGACAACGACATCGCCTTTGCGGATATTTTGAGTGCGTTCAACGATAATGATATCGCCGTCAAACATTTCGAGGTCGCGCATGCTTTCTCCCTGAATTTTGAGGGCGAAAAGGTTTTCGGCATCGCTGCATTTGAGCATGCTTTTGTCAATACAGATATCATTTTCTTTGTATTCCATACTTTCAGACGGCATTCCGGCATTGACTCTGCCGAGTACGGGGATAATCAATGCTCCGGGGAAAAGACGCATCGGGTTGTTGGCTGAATTTGCAAGATTGATGCTGCGGGCTTTGGAGGAACGCGAGAGTTCTTTTTTGCGTTCAAGAGCTTTCAGATGAGCAAAAGCTGTTGAGCTTTTGATTCCGAAATATTCTGATATTTCAGAAACAGTCGGTGCCATGCCTTCATTTTCCTGAAAATTTTCAATGAATTCCAATATCTGTTTTTGCTTTTCTGTTAAACTTCTCATAAAAGTCTCCTTTTTTACTATTTTATATTAGTATAATATTTATTAGTTATTTTTCAAGCCGTTTTTTGAAAAAAGTGTATTTTTTTTTAAAATAATTGAAAAAAAGCAGTTTTATGATATCTTATAGAGTATCTTTTATTTGGAGATTTATTATGAAAAATTATTTTGCTGCCGTTTTGCTGTTGCTGTTGTCGGTTTCATGTATTTCTTTATCAGAAGGAAAAAATTCCGGAGTGGTAAATCATCCGCTCCGCGTTGCTGTACCGGCAGACGGCAGCAGTAATGTCTGCGGGAGTTTCATAACTCTTGCTGCAAATTGGGCAAATCCGCAGACAGAAGTTTTTGTGAAAGCAGAAAAAAATAATCTGTATTTGGAGTTCCGCTGTTATGGAAAAGTTGAAAATACAGTTTTTTCTGCCAAAAAGCCGGATGATGACATGACTCTTTTCGGCGGGGAACATATTGAATTTCAGCTTGCCCCTGATGGCGGCAAAGGGCGCAGATATTATCATTTTGCAATCAATCCTGCCGGTTCTCTCTATCATGCCGAGGGGCAGGATATTGCATGGAATCCCGGCAAATTTAAATATAAAATAACTGATTCCAAAGATTTCCGCTGTTATTCAATTGAACTTCCATGGCAGATTTTTGGACTTGACAGTATTCCGTCAAGCGGGACGGTATGGAAAGCAAATTTTTGCCGCGGTGCAAAAATGAAAAATTCAAATATTGAGTTTTCCAGCTGGTCCGGTGCAGCTTCTTATCATGAATTGATGCAGATGGGAAAACTGTTTTTCGGCGCGGAAACAGCTCCGTCAATCCGTTTTTTTGATAATAAAATCGCCTTGAATGGTATTGAAAATAACAATAATCAATATCTTTTTCAGCTCGTTCGCAATAATCAGATGCTTGTTGAAGACAATTTGAATGGAGCAAAAGATATTGACTTCAGTGCAAAACTGCCAAAGAGATATGTACCGCTAAAAAATATTGACCAAATTTCGCTGAAGCTTATCAGCAATAATTGTGTCGTTTGGGAAAAAATTGCTTTTGAAAATAATAAAGCCAAAGATTTCATGAGTCTTGATAAATTTGAATATCTGAAGGATTCGGCCATGAAATGCAGCTTTGCTGAAATTCCGGGAAAACTGATTGTCAAAAATGATTCAAAAGTTTTTATTCAGCAGGAAATCTCTGCCAATCCGGCATTTATTTCTCTTGAAAATCTGCCCGCCGGAAGATATGTTGCAGAATATAAAGTTGATGACAGATATTCAGAAAGAGTATTTTTTATTACGGAAAAATTTCCGGTCGCCGGTGTTATGGCAAAAACAGTAAAACTTACTGCCAAAAATGAAAATCTTATGCTTGACGGAGAGCCGTTTTTTCTGCTTGGTATCAGCGGCGGCTCAAAAACATATTTCCCGTATTCTCCCGGATTCACTCTTCAATACGGCAAAGGGGCGGTCAAAAATGCTTTCACTTATCAGGTTTTTCCGGTGAAAAAGTTTGTAAGAAAGCCTGCTGTCGGTTATGCATTTTATCATGACTGGCAGCAGAAAGCGGAAAATTATCTCAACCGCCAGCGCAAAGCAACAACTAATTACTGGAGAACTCTTGCGTATGAAGCCAATCTGAAAGTCTTCCGCACTCAAAAAGACGGAACTTTGAAATATGAGCCTGAGGGGCATAAAATTTACGGTCAACTCTATAAAATGGCAAAAACTTTTATGCCGGACTCTCTTTTCTCCATTCATGCTGACAATATGACTGTGTTGCCGGATTATGCCGAATTTTGTGATATTATGGAATTTTCATCATGGCGGTCAAGTTATCATTATTTGAATATGCTGTTTTATCTGGGGGAAGATTTTGATTTTGTCAGGAAAAATATCGGCAGCAAACCGATAGTCATGTGGCTCGGCGGAAGTATTCCAAATTCAAAAGTGCGCAGCGCAGAGGAAATCAGGGCTGGAGTTTATTATACAGTGATCAAAGGCGGTGCCGGAAATATTATTCACATGGGGCATGGTGGAATTCCGGCACACAGAACCCGTTTCTGGTCAATGCTGTCCATGCTTCAAAATGAAATCAACAGTTTTTATGCAGAGCTTCAAAAAGGTATTCCGTATAACATTGAACTGCCATCCGGTTTCGCAGGCAGGGCGGTCATTACTGCAGATAATGAACTGCTGCTGGTTCTTCTGAATAAATGTGCATTTTCGCAGACTCTTGAGTTGGATTATCCGTATTATCAGAAAGAAAAAATACAGTTTACACCTTTTGAACCGCGTGTGATCCGCTTGGCAAAATGCAGATAAGGAAGTTTTTTGCAAATATGATTTGAAATTTATTTATTTTTTATTATATTAGACAGATAACTGTCAATAGAAAGGACTATTTATGAAAACTATTCTTTTTCAAGGTGATTCAATTACTGATGCATGGCGCGACAAAGGGGCGTCTGCACTTCCTGATGGGACTTTGACCGCAATGCATTACGGCGCCGGATATGTGAATAAGGTTGCCGGCAAATTGATGCTTGATCATCCGGAGGAAAAATTGAATATCGTCAACAGAGGTATCAGCGGCAACAGAATCGTCGATCTTTATGCCCGCTGGAAAATTGATGCTGTAAATCTTAAACCGGATATCATCAGTATTCTGATCGGTGTCAATGATGTCTGGCACGAGTTTGCTTCCGGAAACGGTGTTGAACCTGACCGTTTTGAACAGGTTTATGATATGCTGCTTGAGTGGACCAAAAAGGTTTTGCCGGAGGTGAAACTGGTTATCGGACAGCCTTTTGCATTGCGTTCGCATGTTGTTACTGATGATTTTTATGATACTGTTCAGATTTATGCCGGAATCGCTGAAAAAATGGCGGAAAAATACAATGCACCGTTTGTCCGTTATCAGGATATTTTCAATGAAGCTGCAAAAAAGCGTGAAAATACTCTGTATCTGGTTGACGGCGTGCATCCGTCAATTGCCGGTGCTGAACTTATGTCGCGTGCATTAACGCCGGTGATTGAAGATTTGCTGTGAGGAGAAATTATGGCACATTATTCTTTTGAACCGAGTTCAATGGTCTGCTGCAGTCAGATAGAATTTGATATTGATGACAAAAACTGCATCCGCAACTTGAAATTCAGTGGCGGCTGCAACGGCAACCTGACTGCCATCGGCAGATTGTGCGAGGGAATGCCGAAAGAAAAAGCTATGCAGCTTTTGAGCGGTGTCCGCTGCGGGTTGAAGCCGACTTCATGCACGGACCAATTTGCCAGAGCTCTTCAGCGGTTGAAAAAAGAAAATTAATAAAAATGGAGATATCCCCCCCATTGTATAGAAACTGTTTGAACAGGACAGAAAAAATGTGAGTGGTGGAGAGGATTGATAATAGTGTTGATTGTAAAAGTAAATGCACGCTCATTTGTGAAGCAGTATGCATTCGCTTTTACAATCAGCATATGTAAAGACAGTGATGAATTTGCAGTGAAAGGTTTTTCTTATTTTTTGCCGTGGGAAAGCCTGTGAGAGTTTCTGCGGGCTTCAGAGGGGGAGATGCCGCACATTCTGAAATAGAAACGAGAGAGTTTGTAAATATCAGGGAATTTTGTTGATTTAGCGATTTGAGATATAGACATTTTTGAGTATTTGAGATAGCGTTCAATCATTTCAAGAATGATATTATCAATAAAAATTTTCGGGGATGTTCCGGTTTTAAATTGGGGATTTTCGAGAGCGGTTTTGCGGAAAATATATTTCAGATGATTAGATGTACAATGCAGATGTGCTGCCGTATTGTCTATATTGGCAAGCCTGCCGTGTACAAGAACAAATTCCCGTATTTGATGGAAAAGTTCGGGTTCCGTATCTTTTTGAGATGAATATACTTTATTCAAACGGGTAAAAAATGCACTGAATAGAGATGTGATTATTTCGTTTTGCGTAATGGGCGGATATTTAGCTTGAAGAATGAGTGCGGAAAGCGTTTCAGTCAGCCATTGAGTGAAGCTGTCATATTCAACGGTAAATATTTTTTGCGGAATATTTTTTATTTCCGGTGACTGCAGTTTGAATGAAAACGCTTCGCCTTCATATTCTTTTTTGCTGATAGTATGCTCAATGTTTGGTGGGATTACAGCGATTGCCGGGGCATTTATTTTATGTTGAGTATTGCTGTCTTCGATACTTATTGCTCCCTGTAAAACGATTTCCAGCTGATAAAAAGGATGCCGGTGCGTATTGGGTTTTGAATTGTGGTGTAATTCGTTATGATACCAATATAGCAGTTTTGTATACATAGAAATAAAAATCCTGTTTTAACTGAAATGATAAATTTTTTATCTGTTTTGTTATTTACTTTATAGCATTAAAGGTGTATATTCAAATCGTAAATAGTAAAAAAATTGATAATTTATTGTTTTTTTCAAAAATCACCTTAACAGAAAGGATTAAAATGAAAAAATCATTCACACTCATCGAATTGCTTGTCGTTATCGCAATTATTGCGATCCTCGCCGGAATGCTGCTCCCCGCTTTGAATCAGGCTCGTGAACGCAGCCGCAATGGAGTATGCAAAAGCAATATCAAACAGCTCTCTGTTATTATGTTTATGTATGCAGACGACCATAACGGTGTTTTTGCTCCCCGTAATAAACCGTCAAGTAATACATGGCTGAAAGTATGGAAACAGAATAAGTATCTGACTGATGTGAAATATATAAAATGTCCCTCAAACAACAATTCCGATATCAAACCTTCCATGACAACCTCAAATAATGACAGTTTTTACGGTGTCGGCTGCCGCTGGGATGCCATCAATCTTTCACAGTTGAAAAATCCGTCCAAACAGATAATGTTTGCAGAAGCAGTTAAGTATTATGCTCCGGATACTGCAGACTGGTGGACTAAACCTGCTCAAGGTTATTATGATATCAAATTTCCGAGTTTGTTTGAGTTCCGTCATTCCAAAAAAATGAATATTTCAAATATGTCAGGCGGCGTGGAAGAGCGGGAAAAGATTTATCCTGATGAACTTGAACCTGCGGATTCCTGATTATGAAAAAAATATTGACATTTATTGCTGCTGTTGTATCTTTTTCTGTATTATCGGCTGTCGAGTACAACTGCAATATCATCGGAAAAAATATTGATAAAGCAAGCAAAAAAAGTGATTATCTGATTTTTGACGGTAATGAAAAAACTTATCTCACATGGAATGAAAAACAGGGAAATACCTCAAAAGGTTTCACTGTTAATTTCTTCCGTCCGCAGAAAGTGAATAAAATAACTCTTCTTACTGATAAAAGTGTTCAGAATCTGACCGCCTCTGTTGAACGCTGGCAAAAAGAGCGTTTCCGCTGGATTGCATTTGATAAAAATGCAAAATGGCAGAGAAGTGAGCATAACGGCAAAGCACTTTTTACTTTTGAAAGTGCAGCAACTGAAACTTTTGCCGTGCGTATAACAGATAAATCTGAAAATTTCCGCATTTATGAATGTGCAGTGTACGGAGATGGAAATAACCTTCTCACTCCGAGAGCGGAAAATACTGTAAAATCTGCAGTAAATGTCGTTCCCGAACCCAAAACAGATATGGTCAGCGGCAATCTCCGTATGACCATGTGGCGCGTTGGCGGTATCGGCAAGAAAAAGAAGGCTTTTTTTGTCGGCAGAGCCAATAAAACTCCCCGCAACGACCGCGTACTGGTGCGTATGGATTGTACTGAATTTATCGAAAAAGGCAGTGTCGGAAAAGCTGTGTTCTGCTTCAATGCCACACCTCTCGGTAATGCAAAAAAGTCAAAGATTTTTATGCTTGAATATCTTCCTGTAAATCATTCCGAACTTATCAAAAATGATTTGTCACAAAGTAAAACCGTCGTGGCGGCTCAATTTGTCGTTGAGGATTTTAAAGCTCCCGTTGAATTCAGAATTGATATAACTGAAATCGTTAATAATGCATTGGAGCAGGGACACGGATTTTTGAAATTCCGTTTTCGTGACCTTGAAGCTGAAACCAGCAGAAATATTGAGAAAAAAGTTTCTGCAATCACTCTTTCAAAAGTAAAAATGGAAATTGTCAAATAAAGGAGTATCTATGTATATGAAAAAATTATTGCCGTTGATAGGCTGTGCATTGACCCTGACTGCTTCTGCTGCATTCAAAAGTCCGTCAGGTAAGGAATTTAAATCAATCGTCATCGCTCCCGATGCAACCGCTGCGGTCAAATATGCGGCAAAAGATTTTGCAGATTTGATGAAAAGAACCTGCAATGCGGATTTGAAGATTTTCAATGACGGCAAAGGTATTGCCAATGCCGCTCAAGTTTATATCGGCGACAGTGAAGCTGTAAAAAAATTCAATATTTCCATTAAAGATTTAGGGTCTGACGACAGCCGTATTATTGCCGGAGATGATTCTCTGGTGATTATCGGTAAAGATTACAAAGGGCCCGTTCTGGTCGGCTTCCGTGACCCCTGGGTGAAATCTGTTGTTTACAATCCGAAGACAGGTTTGGAAATTTTCGGAGATAACGGCTCGATGAACGGAGTTTATTACTTTTTGCAGAAGTTCTGCGGAGTCCGTTTCTATATGCCGGGTGAAATCGGTCTGGTCATTCAGCCGGTCAAAGATATTGAAGTCAAGCCGATTGATTTGACAATCAAACCCGACTTTACCTATCGTTTTCCGAGATTTTTTGAATTCGGAAATAATCTTGAGGCGGCAGTTTGGGCAAAACGTTTGCGTCTCGGAGGCGCATATCCTGTTCAAATTAATCACAGTTTCAAATACTTTTTGCGTAACACCCCGCCGCACAAGGATACATTTTTTGCTCTCGTTGACGGCGAAAGAGATACCAAAGGCGGCAAATGCTGTGTCGGTCACGGTCATTTCTGTCTGACCAATCCTGAAGTTATTCAGGCGTGGATCGATTTTGTCTGTGAGTATTTTCGCAAGAATCCCAATCAATTTATTTTTCCGGTCTTCCCCGGCGATTCACTCAACCGTGTCTGCGAATGTCCGACATGCAAGGTTGAAATTGATTATGAAGCCGACCCCAATACAGGTATTTTCTCCAATCATATTTTCAAATTCGTCAATGCCGTCGCAGAAGGTGTATGCAAAAAATATCCTGATAAATTCATCGGCTTCCCCGCTTACAAAAAACATAATGATCCGCCGAAATTCAAAATGCACCCCAATACTGTGCTGGTGATCTGCAAACGCCGCAACAGTTACCTTAACAAAGCTTACAAAGATGACGTTTACAGGCGTATTGATGCCTGGAAAAAAGTTGTCGGCAACAGAATTTATTTCTGGGAATATTATCTTGATGCAGATTTGCCGTGGATCAATCTGCCTGTTCAATTTCCGCATATTATTGCTGAAGACTTGCGCCATATCAATAAACTCGGTCTGAAGGGTGAATTTATTGAATGTCATAAACGCAAAGGGTCAATGAAAACTCCCGGTATGCAGCATTTGAATCTTTATATAACCAGTCAGCTTTACTGGGATTGCCATGCTGATGTAGATAAAATGCTCAATGAGTATTACAGACTTTTTTACGGCCCTGCGGAAAAAGAGATGGCAGAATTCTGGACTACTGCAGAAAAACAGCGGAATGAAGTCGGCAGTAAATACCTTTTTGCCGCTCTCGGTACAATCCGCAATACACTTGCTCCTGCAGATGTTTTCCCTGCGCCGGTACTGAACAGAATGTTGTTACTGCTGGAAGAGGCCGTCAAAAAGACTCCCGCAAATTCAGTTTACCGCAAACGAGTTGAACTTATCAAAAAAGAGTTCGATATCGGTGCAGAATCATTGCGTGTACTCATGCGTACCGCTCTGCCTGAAATGAAAATAAAAATCGCTGACTCAAAAGAAAAACGTTATGCCGCCAAACCGCAGGAATTTACAGGCAAAGACGGACTGCCCGCATCGGTAAAAAGCTGGATTTATACAGGATATGACAAAGAAAATATGTACATTAAAATCATTGCTTATGAACCGAATATGAAAAATCTGGAACTCAAGAGCGGTAAAAACAAGAAAAAATCTGCATGGAGCGATGACGGTATAGAATTTTTCATCTGTACCGATCCCGCTACGGTCAAACATACTTATCACTTCTATGTATCACCGTCAGGCGCAATCTGGGATGCCAAACGCAAACCTGAAATCAACAACAATACTTACGACGCATCATACGAAACCAATGCAAAAGTAAAAGGAACAGTTGAAGCAAACCGCTGGATCGTTGATATTGCCATTCCGTTAAAGTCAATGGGAATTGAAGACGGAAAAAAATTGAAGGGAAAATATTTTACCGCCAACTTCTACCGTTACCGCAATCAACGTAGTGCAGGTAATGATCCGCAGCGTTTTACCTGCTGGTCGCCTACCGGTCAGTATCTGCATTATTTTCCGTCAAAATTCGGAAAAATTTATTTTGAGGGAGAATAAAATGCGGGGCAGACTTGTTACATTGGGGACCAGTCACGGTGATCCCACTTATTGCCGCTTCAATTCATCTACTTTGCTTCAGGTCAACGGTAAATCTTATCTTTTCGATGCCGGTGCGCCTGTCAATGCCTTGATGATACGCCAGAATTACCGCTTGCAGGAGGTGCGGGCGGTATTCATAACCCACATGCATGATGACCATGTCGGAGGTTTGCCCGGATTGATAAAATCTCTTGCAAAATATCCGAAAGAGGGACAGCATACGGATTTTTTTATGCCGAGTCAGAGGGCGATTGACGGACTGCTCGGCTGGGTGAGAGTGCAGCACCGCACATGGCGTGACGGACTTATGGATTTCAAAGTTATTGAACCTGCTTTGATTTTTGAAGATGAAAATATCAAGGTCACAGCTTTGCGTACACATCATCTGATTGATGAGGAGCCTGCGGAACCGACATACGGTTATCAGATTGATTTTCATGACGGATTCCGTATAGTTTACACGGGGGATTTGCGGATTGATTTCAGTGATTTCCCGCAGGTTATAATTGATGAACCGAGTGATATATGTGTTTGTGAATCGACACATTTTGACTTGACGAGAGATATTAAAACTTTGCAGAAGTGTCCTATCGGCAAGATAATTTTCAATCATGTTGCAAGTTTTTATCATGGTGACAAAGAACAGAACTTGATAAATCTCGGAAAAACATTATCTTATCCTGCGTTTGTTGCGCATGACGGAGATATTTTTGAATTTTGAGGAAAAGTATGAAAATTGCAGTTCTTGCAGATTTACATTTGGTCGATATTGCCGATACGGTAAAAGAAAATGTGCTTGAGCAGTCGCTGAAACTTATTGCTTTAAAAAAATCAGATGTGATAGTTTGTGCCGGTGATATGATAAGTGCTTCGGCAAATGAGGCATTGAAGCGATTCAATGATAAACTTTGTGCATTGAATATTCCGTTTGTTTTTGCTTTCGGCAATACTGAAAATGCCGCTCCCGCCGCATTGGAATTGTACAAAAACAAAAATATTCTGAATAGCAATGATTGTTTGTGTGCAGTTTTTCCGACAGAGAAGAATTTTTCACAGCAAGTTTTTGAAAATATCGTTGCTGCGGCAGAAAAAAGCAATACTGTTGTAATTGTTTCGCATTATCTTCCGCGGCATTTCTCTGCTGTTGACAGTGAGCGTTTGAATAAACTGTATGCAAGTAATCAGAATATTCTTTTTATAGCGGGGCATGAACATTATGACCGTTTTGACGGCAAATGTCATGTTGTACGCGGGCTTGACCCGGACAAAGCAATCGGCGGTATGCCTGCTGTTGCGTTTTTTGAGTACGATGAAAATTCAAAAGTATTCAGTCGTGAAGCTATTGAATGTGTGTCAGCGGATTTTTCGGCTGTGGAGAGCGCTGAATTCCGTTCCATGCTCGGCATATCAGGTATGCATGAAACATTGAAGTGGCTCGATTATGCGGCTGAAAATAATATTCCTTCTTTTGAAATGCGTTTTACTGCGGTGCAGGATTTGCCGCTTGACGAATTGCAGAAATCGCTGGAGCGCTGGCGTGATGCCGGCGGAAAATATCTTTCAATGCACATGCCCGATATCGTTTGGAATACTGAAAAAAATGCCGTTGATTTGAAAGGTTCGGAAAAAATCGCCGACCTTGCCGCAACTTTGAAATGTACTCGTTTGACGGTTCATGTGCCCAAGTGTTCCGTACAATTTTTGAAAGATGAGAATATCCGCAGTCAAATGCTTGAATCTTATGCGTCAATAATCCGCAAAGTTCTGCCGTTCAATATTGAAATCGGTATTGAAAATATGCACATGACATCCAATGAATCTGCTGATGACAGCCGTCGTTTCGGTTATACGCCTTTTGAATGTATTGAATGGATTGAAGCATTGCGTAAAATATGCAATACGGATAAAATCGGTTTCCATTTTGATATCGGTCATGCCAGAAATAATGCGCCGTACTCATCTAAATATCCCATAAGCAGCTGGTTCGCTGTGTGCGGAAAATATATCAATGGTTATCATCTGCATCAGGTGAGAGTCGGTGAAAAAGGTAAATTCTTGAATCATCAGCCGATTACCGAACCTTACGGAGCTTTGATATCTTATGCTTCTCTGGGGATGGCATGGCAGATAAAACAAACAGCACATGCGCCGATGTTCATTGAAACATCAAGCGGCAGTGATATTTCATATAATGTTCTAAAAAATCATTTCTGCAAGGAGAAATACAGTGAATAAAGGCAGTTTTTCAAAAGAGCAATGGCTCAATCCGGATAAAAAATTCCGTTCCGCTCCTTTTTGGTCATGGAACGGCAGATTGAATAAAGATGAACTTATCCGTCAGATACATGTTTTCAAAGAAATGGGCATGGGCGGTTTTTTCATGCACTCCCGTATCGGATTGGCTACTGAATACCTTTCAAAAGAGTGGTTCGATATGATTCACGGCTGTATTGCCGAAGCAGAAAAACTTGATATGGATGCATGGCTCTATGATGAGGATCGCTGGCCGTCCGGCTATGCCGGCGGCAAAGTTACGGAAAATCCGGAATATCGTCTGCATTTGATTTTTCTTACGGAAGTTCCTTTTGAAAAGTGTGCGGATTTTGAAGTTGACAAGCAGACTGTTGCGCTTTTTGCTGCTGTTGTTGACGGTGTGAATGCCGAAAATATACGCAAAATTTCCTCGCCTGCTGAAGTTAGAGCAGGAGAAACTTTGCTTCAGTTTATTTTTTGTTCTGATTTTGACAACAGCTGGTACAATAATTGCAGTTATCTTAATCCGATGAATCGTGAAGCGGTGCAGAAATTTATTGATTTTACTCATGAAAAATATTTTAAAGAGTGCGGTAATGAGTTCGGAAGACGCGTTCCCGGGATTTTCACTGATGAGCCGCAGTATGGTTTTGTTGTATATCAGCGTGACTGGGTGAATGAAACTCAATACAGTACGCCTTTTGATATGCAGATACGTGATATTATCAAAGAGCGTTACAACTACGATATATTTGATCGTATTTATGAGCTTTTTTTTGATGTAAAGGGGGGGGAATTTGCCGTTTCCCGTCTGCATTATATTAAAATAATGACTGAACTTTTTCTTGAAAATTACGGCAGGACTATCGGAGATTGGTGTAAAAATCATAATCTCAGCTATACAGGACATGTTATGGGTGAAGATTTTATGTCACGGCAGACATGGAACTGCGGCAGTCCGATGAGATATTACCGTTATATGGATATGCCGGGAATTGATATGCTTTCGGAGATAAGTTCAAATTATTTCATTGCCCGTGAATTGAGTTCGGCAGGCCGTCAGTTCGGACAGCGTGACCGTCTGGCGGAATTGTACGGCTGTACAGGATGGGATTTCCCGCCTGCGGGTCATAAGGCGATCGGTGACTGGCTTATGGCACTCGGTGTGAATTTCCGTTGCCAGCATCTGGCGCATTATACATTGGGTGGAGAGGGAAAACGCGATTATCCCGCAAGTATCAGAGATCATTTGTCATGGTACAAAGAGCATAAAATTGTGGAAGATTATTTTGCAAGGATCAATACTGTTCTTTCAAACTGTGATGAAAAATGTGATATTCTGCTGTTGTCTCCCAATGAATCAGCGTGGTGTCTGATCTGTAAAAATTATATTACAGACAAGCGTATGTATGAACTTGACAGGAAATTTGTTGATTTGAATATGGCATTGCAGTGCCGCACTCTTGATTTTGATATAGGAGATGAGGGAGTTCTTGAAAGTGACGGCAAAATTTCTGAAGGCGCATTGCAGGTCGGCTTGATGAAATACAAAGCTGTTGTCGTCCCCGATATGCTCACCATGCGGGAAAGTACATATAAACTTCTTGCTGAATTTAAAGAGCAGGGAGGAATTGTGATTTTTGCCGGAGATGCTCCGGAATACATTGACGGAATTGCCGATAAACGCGTCGCTGAACTGGCGGCAAAATGCGCAGAGGCGGATTGGGATATGTTTGAAAAATTCCGTCGTGTCAAAATCAGTGTTTCAGGCGGTGAACTTCTGGTTCAGTCAAGATACGGGAAAAATTATGATGCGCTTTTTGTAGTTAACGCTTCATGTGTGCCGCATTCAACTGAAAAAACGCCCGGCTGGGTCGTGCCGAAAGTTTCTGAAAGAAAAACTGCATTTGACAGTGTTGATATTGAATGGAATGTTGAAAGAGAAGGGGATTTGTATGAACTTGACCCGGAAAGCGGTAAAATTTATTTTGCTGATGCTGAGAAAAAAGACGGCAAATGGTACATTCATACATCTTTTGCAGCCTTGGAGAGTCGTTTGTTTATCGTCAGCAGTGAAAAAATTGATGCTGAAAAACGCAATGTTTGTACTGCAAATATTGAATACGCGGAACTTCCGCAGACTTTTGAATATCATGCAGAACAGAAAAATATTCTCATTCTCGACCATTTTGACTGCAGACTTGACGGTATGAATTTTGCAGAAGACAGCAGATATGTGCTGAAACTTGATGATGCAATCAGAAAAGAACTGGGTATTCCCGTCCGCGGTGCATATATGGTTCAGCCATGGGTTGAGACACTTCCCTGCGGCAGAACAGGAGAGATTGAACTTACTTCTGTTTTTGAGTGTGAATGTCTGCCGCATGGTGAAGTTTTTCTTGCCATTGAAACGCCTGAATATTTCAGAATTGTACTTAATGACATTGAAATATCTTCGCAAAGTGACGGCTTTTTCTTTGATCATTCGCTGAAAAAAATCGTTCTTCCTGAAAATATTCTCCGTAAAGGAAAAAATAAACTTGTACTGAATTTCAAATATGACTGCCGTTTCAGCGGTTTGGAAGCCATGTATATCGGCGGCAATTTCGGAACGGCCCGGAATGGTGCAGAAGGAAAAATTGTTGAACTTCCGCATGAACTTCACCGTACCAGCTGGACAGAACAAGGATTTTTATTTTATCACGGCAATATTACTTATAAATGCCGCATAAAACGTAATTCAGAAGCAAAGTTTATGCTGAAACTTCCTGCTTTTAACGGTGCATGTTGTAAAATCAGATGCAACGGTAAAGGAGTTAAAGCTTGTTTGTGGGAACCTTATGAAGCAGATTTGAGCAATTTTGTCAATGTCGGGGAAGAAGCACAGCTGGAGCTTGAAATTGTCGGGTCCCCCCGCAATATGATGGGACCGTTTTTCTATAAAGCAGAAAAAGTCAATACATTTCATCCCTTCCATTTCAAAGAATACGGCGCGCCTATCCGTAAAATTGTTCCGCTCGGCATAATGAAATAGGAGAGCGGTAAAAATCAACCGGTAAAAGTTACTTTTTTTGTTATTCTGCAGCGCGCTTGTTTTTTGTTCAAACTGATGTATTGTTAGTCAGCAAGGAACAAAAAACAGGAGCGTTTGTTTATGAATATTTTTATTCTGCATTATTTTGACGATGAAAACAGCTTTAACCACCGCCTGTTTCTGCGGGAAAAAGATTTTTATGAAAGCATCGGCTGTAATGTAAGCACTACAGCTTTAACACATGATAATTTCAATCCGGTTTCCAATCAGGAAAACTTTTTAAAATGCAGTAATGAAGATTTTTTCTGTCAGAAAAAAGAGGAACGCTCCGCTGCAAAAAATAATAATTTCCATCCTGATATTGATTTTGAAATCAGTAAATTGGAGAAATGCGATTTTCTGCTGTGGCAGTTTCCGTTGCGTCATTTCACAATGCCTGCCGTTCTCAAAGGTTATGTGGATAAACATTTTGTTCTCGGCAGGATTTACGGCGGCGTAAATATTTATGAAAACGGTTTTTTCCGCGGCAAAAGGACTTTGCTCTCAATCGTATCTGATTATGATGAGGAGTATTTCCGTCCCGGCGGCATTCATGGCAATATTCACGAAATACTGAATCCGATCCATCGCGGAATACTGCAGTATGTCGGATTTGATGTGTTGGGCGATCAGATATTTTATGCGCCTGATGAGAAAATTCCGTCAGAACAGGAAAATATGATCGAAAATTTTATCGCCCGTTTGAATTACATCAGTACTGAATCTCCGGCTGTCATCAATAAATATTAATCAGCGTTGCACCATGGGCAATAAATATGCAAATGCGGCGTTAAATTTGCATCAAAAAGCATTGCATGATTTTAAAAAAAGGCTCTGCGTTCAGTACACTGCGAAGCAAAATAAATTTCTTTTGCAGTCGGACGATTATTATAAAGAAATCCCCTTTTCAGTTTGACAAATTGATATTTTAATATATATTATAATTTATACAAATTTTGAAAGGATTTTTTATGAAAATTGCTGTATGGTGGCAAAATCAGACCTTTTTGCAGAAATTTTTTATATTGTTTTTGATTTTTTCCGGTTTGATGTGGGTTCTGGTTCCTGCAAGTTATGCTGTTTCGCTGCCTTATGATCCTCCTGAAACTTTGCTGTGGGGAAGTACATTCAACTGGGGAAATGCCAAGCATCCGCCGATGTCAGGATACATGCTTTTCTACTTTTGCAAACTTTTCGGGTTTAAGCATTTTGCGATTTTTCTTCTGGGGGAGCTGTGTCTGGCATGCGGTTTGATTTATGTTTACAAGCTTGCGAGATGTTTTTTTGACCGTGACAAAAGTGTTATCAGTGCATTGCTGCTTTCTTTTTGTTATTTTTATACATTTTCGATTCAGAAGTTTAATGCCAATATTCCTCATGTGCTTTTTTTGCCAATGATGTATTATTATTTTTATCGCGGATGTTCTGCAAATAAGTGGCATCATTGGATATTGTTTGCATTCAGTGCGGCGTGTGCGTGTCTGTCTAAATATTCTGCCGGTGCGGCAGGATTGACATTGGCTGTTTTTATTTTTGTAAACAAGGATGCCCGCAAAGTTCTGTTGACTTTCAAACCTTATGCTGCGGCATTGGTTTTTGCCGGATTGATGCTGCCGCATATCCTGCATTTAATAAATACCGGTTTTCTGACATTTGACTATCTTGAAAACGGAGAAAAAGCAAAATACGGCTATTGGATGCAATTGGTATTGCAATTCGGGGTGATCGTTGCTCCGTTATTGGGTATGATTGCGGTTTGTATTGTTATTTATATTTGCGGGAACTTGAAAATGCCGTGTTTGAAATCATCTGTTGCAGACAGGCGCGCAATGGAGTATTCCGGTTATATCATGTGGGGGCAGGCGGCGTTTCTTATGCTGATGGGAATTGCAGGACACAGGCTGGATACAGAGTGGACATTTTCGCTGTATTTTACCGCGGGGATATTTATAATGTCATTTTATCCTGCTGAAATCAAAGAAAAGAGTAAACGGTGTTTTGTTGTGGTGTGTACTGTTGTAACTGTAATACTTTTCAGCAGTTCATATATTTATCACAACAGAGTGACCAAAAAAGGATATCATGTTGATATTATGAAAGTGCGCGGTATCGCAGAGGCGTTTTACCGCGGGCAGACCGGAAGAGAAATCCCGTTTATCACAGGTTCTTTGTGGGAAGTTTCAATACTGCAGAATACTTTAAAATATACGGCAAAAGCTGCGCCTGCATTTGATTCGATATTGATGGGGCTGCATCTGGATACATTTAACCGTAATGGTGCATTGGTGATTGCCGGAGATACAAAAAAAGTGAATAAGCTGATTGCAGATTATTCAGATGTCAAACTTCAATGGCATGAGTATGAAATTGAGTATTCCGCCCGATGGGGCAAAACAAAAAAATATAAATTCCGTTTGGCAGTGATTCCGCCGGGATTTTTGAAAAAAATGGAAGATAAAAAATGAAACTGGATGTTCTGCTGCCGCTTTATGCGCCTCGTGCCGGATGGGAAAAAAATATTATTGATGCTGTTGTGAACTTGCAGTCCGCACTTGGTGATCTCGGGGAAATCAATCTCTATATCACCAATGACGGTGCCCCGGATGAGTATTATCCGCAAGAAGCATTGCAGCAGGTTTCAGATGCAGTAAACGGCAGATTTTCTTTTCTGAAATATGAGAAAAACCGCGGCAAAGGTTATTGTCTGCGGCACATGGTCAAACATGCTGACGGAGATTTGATTGTTTATACAGACGGGGATTTCCCTTTTGGCTGGGAATCTGTGGCAGAAGCTTTCAGAATGCTTGCTGATGGTAATGATGTCGTTATGGGAAGACGCAACCGCAGTTACGGTGCGGCATTGACTCCGTTCCGGAAATGTCTGTCAGGCGGAGTCCGGCTGTTGAATCGTATCCTTTGCGGTTTGCTGGATGAAATACAGGATACTCAGGCGGGATTGAAGGGGTTCAACCGGAGAGGCCGTGATGCGTTTTTGCAAACAACGGTTGAAACATTTGTTTTTGATACAGAATTTATTCTGCTGGCGAAATGCATGGGATTGAAGATCGTGCCGCTGGATGTTAAGTTGTCGCCGGCATTGAAATTGTCATCCATGGGCTGCAGAGTTTTGGTTGGAGAATTGTCATGTTTTGCCGGAATTATGTGGCGCGTCAGAGTGAAAAAGTGTTATAAAAAATGAAAAAAACGAAAATATTGCTTTCTTTTGATATCGAAGAGTTTGATTTGCCGGAAGAGTATGGCGCATCAATCAATGATGATGAAAAATTTGAGATTTCACGCAAGGGAACTGAAGCG
This sequence comes from Victivallaceae bacterium, assembly GCA_045538635.1. Lineage (GTDB taxonomy): Bacteria > Verrucomicrobiota > Lentisphaeria > Victivallales > Victivallaceae > RGIG5270. Next base: position 978 of record JAZSRU010000025.1, on the reverse strand, counting down.
GTTTTGAATCTGCTCCGAGCCAACAATGTCAGGGCGACTTTTTTTGTAACCGGACTTTTTGCGGAGCGTTATCCTGAGTTGATCCGGCAGATGGTTGCAGACAGACATGAAGTTGCTTCTCACGGAATGGACCATTCTGTATTTGAAGTTGCTCATCTCAAACAATCCAAAGAGCTTCTGGAGAGGATTTCCGGACAAAAAATATCAGGTTTCAGAATGGCGCGTCTGGCTGAGGTTGCCAAAGAAGATATCAAAAACGCCGGTTTTGAATATGAATCCTCCCTTAATCCGGTATGGCTGCCTGGAAGATATTGCAATTTGCGTTCTCCGCTGCTGCCGTTTCGGGAAAAATGCGGTTTGCTGCAGTTTCCGGTGTCGGCAGTTCCTTTGATAAGATTTCCTCTTTTCTGGTTGTCTTTCAAAAATCTGCCGCTGTGGGCATACAAAATTGCAGCGGCACTGGCTGTTTTTATGACCGGATATTACAATATGTACTCTCATCCGTGGGAATACAACGAAGCTGCTGCCGACAGCCGATGGCAAGTTCCGGGATTTGTGGTCCGTCATGCCGGACAGAAATAGCTTGAACGGCTGCATAAATTGCTTTCAAGTCTTGCCGGTAAAGGCGAATTTATAACTTTTGCGGAATATCCGGTTGATAAAAGCTGTGTACTGAACATTGACTGATTTTTTATTGCAAGGGGGGCTTGTGCCGCCCCGGCGTTCCACCCGCGTTTATCTTTTTTTCCGCTCGTTGTTGCAGCAGCTTTATATACTCCGAAAAACTTAATTTTTTGGGCTTGTACTAAACATTGACTGATAATTAAAAAAAACTGAGGGGTTTGGGGTATAGTATTTTGCATAAGCAAAATACGGCAATACCCCAATGTGGCGAAGTCCGGCGGAAGATTTGATTGCTCATTCTTCAAAAAAGAAGAAGGAGCAACCGAACATTCCGCCGAAATAACGCTTGACACC
>JAZSRU010000015.1:0-4123 GCA_045538635.1 Victivallaceae bacterium | reverse complement strand
CTGTCAATTGCAGAAATGCACCCAAATCAAAATCATTGCCGCCAAGCGATATGCACACGTCATTACCTGACGGCACATTCACCGACAATGAAAAAGTGATTTGAGTGCAATCCATCATGCTTCAAAACTCCAATCAGTTTTTAGCTTCTTCGTTTTTCTGCAGAACGCCGGCTTCGACGAGTTTATCAACGAGCTGCTGCATTGAATTCAGAGCGCCGAGGAAACCCTGGGGCGGCATGATGATACGGACATTGGATGCGGGAACGGGAGCTTTGCCGTCTTCTTCGGGCTGAAGAGTGACGAAGTCAAAACGAACCATGTTGCCTGCGAAATGAATCTGACCGATTCCGTCTGCGAAAATTTCTTTTTTATCTGCCATTTTTTAATCTCCTTTTACCATTCTCAAATGGTATTAAAAATTATAACCGCAATGCGGTTTGTGGCGGCTTTTTCAATCAAACCTCAAAAAAATAAGGTTCCTTCAGTCACTAACAATATTACATTTTTCTGATTTTTCAACTGTTTTTTTGAAAAAAATTGAATTTTTCTTTACATTGCCGGATTGGACATTTGAATTTTTCCATACTTGTATTATATTAAGGAACTTTACAGGGATCATTACCGGCACGGTGCCGGAATTGATCGGCAGAAAAAAAACAACATTAACCAAGAAAACAACTAAAAATGTCAGAAACAGAAAACACTGCCAGTTTCGTTGATCTTTCCAATATGCCCAGCATGGAAGAATTGATGAAGGCCGAAGAAACCAAAAAAACCGAATTCACCCGCGGCAAAATCATTTCCGGAACCATCGTTTCCAAACGCCCCGAAGGTGTCCTCGTTGATATCGGTTACAAAGCTGAAGGCTTCGTCCCCGCAGCTCAGTTTATCAAATTCGACGAAGTCGAAAAAGGCCAGAAGATCGACGTTTATCTGGAAGAAATCGAAAACGAACACAACATGCCCGAAATCAGCCTCGAAAAAGCTGAATCTATCAAAGCATGGACCAAAATCACCACCGAATACGGCGAAGGCAGCGTCGTCAAAGGCTTCATGCGCCATCGCGTCAAAGGCGGTATCATGGTCGATGTCGAAGGCTTCCCCGCTTTCCTCCCCGGCTCTCAGCTTGATATCGGTCAGGTTCGCAATATGGATGAATATATCGGCAAAGAATTCGATATCAAAATCATCAAAATCAATATCGACCGCCACAACATCGTCGTTTCCCGCCGCGTCCTCCTCGAAGAATCTATGCATGACCGCCGCAGCACTCTGCTGAAAGAAATGAACGTCGGCGATCTCCGCACCGGTACAGTCAAAAATATCACCGACTTCGGCGCATTTATCGACCTCGGCGGCGTTGACGGTCTGCTCCACATCACCGATATGTCTTGGGGCCGTATCTCTCATCCCTCTGAAATGCTGACCCAGAATCAGGAAATCGAAGTCATGATCCTCGATATCGATCACGACAAAGAACGCGTTTCCCTCGGCCTCAAACAGAAGACTCCGAACCCCTGGGACGATGTCGCTGAAAAATATCCCGTCGGCAGCAAAATCTCCGGTAATGTCGTCAATATCGTTCCCTACGGTGCTTTCATTGAAATCGAAAACGGCGTCGAAGGTCTTATCCACGTTTCTGAAATGTCATGGACCAAACGCATCACCAAAGCAAATGACGTTCTCTCCATCGGCGAAACCGTCGAAGCTATCGTCCTCGATTTCGACAAAGACAGCCGCAAGATCTCTCTCGGCCTCCGTCAGAAAGAACCCAACCCCTGGGAAGTCCTTCAGGCTAAATATCCCGTCGGCAGCAAAATCAAGGGTAAAGTCCGCAATATGACCAACTACGGCGCATTCGTCGAAATCGAAAACGACATCGACGGTATGATCCACGTTTCCGACATGTCATGGACACGCAAAATCAACAACCCCAACGAATTGCTCAAAGTCGGCGATGAAGTCGAAGCAGTCATTATCGACATCAATGCTGAACAGCAGCGCATCTCTCTCGGCATGAAACAGACCGAAGACGATCCCTGGGCAAAAATCGACGAACTCTACAAAGTCGGCGATGTTGTCAAAGGCAACGTTACCAAAATCGCTGCTTTCGGTGCTTTCGTTGAACTCTCAAACAAAATCGACGGCTTGATCCACATCTCCCAGATCAGCAAAGAACACGTCGAAAAAGTTAAAGACGTTCTCAACGTCGGCAGTGAAATCGAAGCCCGCGTTATCAAAGTTGACACCACCGAACGCCGTATCGGTCTGTCAATCAAGGCTCTCGACACTGACTTCTCCGAAGCTGACCTCAAAGCAGCCGAAGAAGAATACACCACCGCTCTCAAACCCGGTGAAGATATGGTCAATATGGGTGAAGTTTTCGCTGATCTCAACATCGAAAAATAATCCATCATATACCGAATTCAAAACGGAACATCTCAAATGGGATGTTCCGTTTTTTTATTTGCCTCAACAAAAAACATATACCGCATTTTGTTCAACAAAAAAAATATGAAACTTGCAAATTCATGCTTCAGAGTGTATATTAAAATATGTATGAATAAAAATAAATTATAAATATGAAAGATTGAAGATATGGACTTTGAATTTGACAAAATTGAAGATGTTATCGAGGCTTTCAAGCGCGGCGAAAAAATCGTTGTAACCGATGACGAAAACCGCGAAAACGAAGGTGATGTAGTCGTTGCCGCAGCTTTTGCAACTCCGGAAGCAATCAATTTCATGGCGCAGAATGCACGCGGCTTGATCTGTGTACCGCTGGCTGAACCGCTCGCTTCAAAACTCGGCTTGAAATCCAATGCCTCCATGAGCGATCCATTCGGAACCGCTTTCACCCAGAGCGTTGATGCCAAAAAAGGCACAACTACCGGAATTTCTGCATTTGACCGCGCTCAAACCGTCAAAGAGCTGCTTGATCCGGATAATACAATCAATGACTTTATCACCCCCGGACATCTTTTCCCGCTGATCGCCCGCCCCGGCGGTGTTCTCCGCCGTACCGGACATACAGAAGCTGCTGTTGACCTTGCTTCACTTGCCGGATTGCCGCCCGCCGGTGTCATCTGCGAAATCATGAATGATGACGGCACTATGGCACGACTGCCGCAGCTTAATGAATTCCGCAAAAAACACAACCTCAAATGGTGTACTGTCGCCGACCTTATCGAATACCGCCGCCGTACAGAACGCCTGATTGAGCGCGGCGAAACCGCCAATCTCCCCACCGAATACGGCGAATTTAAAATCACCGCTTACCGTTCAAAACTCGACAAACTCGAACATGTCGCCCTCACATTCGGAAATGTAGCAGGCAAAGAAAATGTCATGGTGCGCGTCCACAGCGAATGTATGACCGGTGATGTTTTCGGTTCTCTCCGCTGCGACTGCGGTCCGCAGCTCCACTCCGCGATGAAGCAAATCGCCGAAAACGGTTCAGGCGTCCTTGTTTATCTCCGTCAGGAGGGACGCGGTATCGGTATTTTCAATAAAATCGGAGCATACAAACTTCAGGACAACGGATGTGATACAGTTGATGCCAATGAGAAACTCGGGTTTGATGCCGATTTGCGTGATTACGGCATCGGAGCGCAGATTCTGCTGGATCTCGGGGTCAAATCCATGCGCCTTTTGACCAACAATCCGCGCAAAATAATCGGTCTTGACGGCTTCGGCTTGAAAATCACCGAACGCGTGCCGCTCATTATCGAACCGCAGGAAGAAAATGAATTCTACCTCAGAACCAAAAAAGACCGTATGGGCCATTTGATTTGAGAAAGAAATTAAAAAAAAGATATTATGAGAGACACAAGAGGTCTCTCATAATATCTTTTTTTTGCAGCATTTAATTTATGAGGTGTGCATAAAAGTTTTGGCTCTGTACTAAACATTGACTGAAAATTTAAAAAGATTAAGGGGTTTGGGGTATAGTGAATTGCGACAGCAATGAGCGGCAATACCCCAATTATGGCTAATCGCGGTGAAAGATTTGATTCATCATTCCTCAAAAAAGAGGAAGGATGAAGCAAATACTTCCCCGCAAATTATGCTTGACACCACCCAGCCACTACCATTCACGCGCCAGCGTCATAAAATGGGGATG
>JAZSRU010000156.1:0-53064 GCA_045538635.1 Victivallaceae bacterium | reverse complement strand
AGATTTCTCGACCGCAGTTGTAAACGCCTGCGGGAGATGGTATATTACCAATGAGACGGTGATTGGAGTATGGAGGAAGGAATATGAAAAACAAACTTTTGTTCTTGCTTCTTGGCATTGCAGTTATCTTGTGTGTTCTGTTTACCAAAAGGACTGTAATATTAAGTTTACACTCCGGCTGTCATTATACCTATGGTTTCCCATTGACCGGTTTTGTTGTACAAGAGGGGGAAGTTGCATATATTTATATTGCCAACATCGTTTTTAATATCCTGCTTTTCTTTCCGGCAGTAACTGCCACTGTGCTTAGTTTCATTCAAAAACAATACCGTAAGTTCAACGATGCAATGATAATTATTTTCAGTGCAGTTACGGTGTTTTCGCTTTTTCTGCCGTGGCAATTCCGGCAATACTCCTTTCTGGTGATGCTAATATTGTACAGTCTATGGATTTTATGGCTTGTTTTTCTCGTTTGCAATATTTTGATAAAGAAAAAGCTCTGTGTGAAATTATGAAGAATTGCAGGATCGTCAATTTACTGTGTAATGATGACCGGTCTGTGGTATAATATAACCGTTGATTGTTGCCAAAGGCAACAGGTGGTCACAAAACGGTAAAATATCCGGGAGATGATTCCATGGCAGATATAAAGTTGAATGTCAAATTGAACCGTGGGCTTTATTCAAGAGAAGCCTGCACGGAAACACAGCGGCTTATGAGTTGCTATGTGTTAGCCGAAAGCAAACATTCCGGAAAAACATATCTTGTTACTGCCCGAAGCATGAAAGTGTCATTGCTGTGGAGCGATGTGTTTTTTTCTTTGCTGTGGTACTTGCTTATCATGCCGATCCCCATTAACAAGTTAATCTGCTTTTTGCTGGCGACTGTTGGCGCTGTTGGAATGGCAATTGGCTTGCGTGTTCAACGAAAAAGATATTTGAAGAAATGTCAATTCCATCCGCTGATGGTCTTTGATCCGCAAAAACAAACTATTTCCTTTTATCGTTTCAAAGATGTCGCTTTTTTTCAAATGTCCGGAAAAGTTCAAAAATTCAAGTTCAGCGATATTGTCCGAACTCAACTTCAGCATGCTTATCGGCTTATAAATCCGAATGGGGAGGACGTTTCTATTTATTGCCGGGGATGTGTATTCAATATTTTCACCAGAGATACCGTGGGCAATCCGGTGCAAAATATGATTTTTGCAACTTATGACGGCGGGGGCATTTGCAAAAAAATAGCAAATCTGCTGAAAGACCACGGCAATATCCCCATTGACAGTCAATATGGCTCCGTTTTGGATCAGTACCGATAAAGGATTACAAAGATGGGAAAAAAAATTAAAATCAGAGACAAAATAATTCTTTCTCTTTTTTGTATTGTTTTGGGAGGAATTTTTGTTACTATCGGTGTTTACGTTTGGTATAGGCAATTGCCTCCATATTTTCAAGTCAGACAGAGTATCTCTTGGCAGCCGGTTCAGGCAACTCTTCTCGATGCCAAAGTCTTTGCTGATTGGTCTGGACCTGGAACCAAACGGGGCGGCATTAATTACTTTATTGACATTCGTTATCAATACAGTTTCAAGAACAAAAATTATACGGGGACCCGATACAGTTTTTATAACTTTTGCAACAATGCTGCAGATGGTGGAAAATTGCACAGTTTTGTCAAAAATAATCCTCCGGGAACAAAAATCTATTGCTTTGTTAATCCTGAAAATCCTACAGAAGCAGTTGTGAGCAGAGAAAAGCGCAATCCGTTGCCTATAATACTTTTAAGCATTCCTTGTTTTATTGTAGGTTTATACTTCGTATTCGTCAAAAGCAGAGTATTTTCTTTGCCTGCGCATTGGAAAGAAAGTCAGGACAGGAAAGTGATTGATAAATGAGTGAACTTATACAAACAGAACAGGAGTTGCTTGATTACATTGATCTGCCGGAGGTTGAGCCGGGCAGGTTTAAATTCATTTTTAATGAACAGAAAAAGCAAATTGATTTGGAATGTATTTTTGCTGATGGCAAAGGTTTGTTCTGTAAAAATATACAGCAGCTTCAGATCAACGAAAATTTCAGCTATGGCTTGATTGGCAGCAAATGTTTTTTATCCATCTGGGATATATCGGACAGCGGCATGGAACACTGTCATTGGGCGGTTGAAGAATATGAAGAAAGCTCAATCCGTTTTTTCTGTGAAACTCTGCGAAAGGTTGATGCCGAATGAAAAATAAAATAATACTATGTTCTGATATTGATTTTGAAAAACTAAGTTTGTTATTCACAGTTAATAGAGCCGATTATTTACTTCCCAAAGTTATAGGCGGTAATATTACAAATTTAAAAACTTACATATTCCATAGTTTTTCTAATGAAATAGTAATAAAGAAAAAATCTATCAAGCGATTCAAGACGCTCAAAGTTTATTTGTTCAATGATTTCTATATGAAAACCAAATCTTCCTTTGACTAAGTGAAAAAATATTTATTGTTGAAAAAATAGCAACATTTTGTTGTTTTTGACAACTTTATAAGAAATGGGAACAGGAATATCCAAGTGATAATCATCCCCATTCACAGCCAAAGTGATTTTATATTCTATAATATCATTTTTATTGATTTTTTTCAAATATGTAAAAACCTATTTCGGCATCATCAAAAAAACCAAAAGTTCTTACTAAAGATTCTGTTGTATCTATATGACTTAATAAATTTTGCAAAATAGAATCAGGCAAATATTGTGGATGGTTTAATATGGCATTATATATACATATCCAATGTTCTCTTATTATAAACTCTTCTGTATTCCCTAGAATAACAAAACATGTATTTTGAGTATCATGTAACAAAGAACAAGTCTCTTTAAAAAATTCCTCCGTTGCCCCAACAATGGTTTCTATCGCATAGACATCATACTCATTTGTTGAAATAATATTAACTTCCTCTGATATTTTTGCTGCATTTTTAATGACAGTTGGTAAGGCATCGCTTTTTAGAATTTTTTTATAATTCGCAATACGCCTACTACAATTTGAAAAATTATAATGCTTGAAATACAATATTTTTATGTATGGATATCTATCATTTACAAATTTATCCCAAATAGATGAACATAATATTAATTTTTTATTTTTAATATTATTAAATCCTGCAATACCCCAAGTTAATTCTGTATATAAAGCCGTAGATTTACTTTTTATAATCATAATGTCTTCCTTGATCATAAGGCATTATCTAATTGCCCCAATTTTTGATAAGCCCTACCTCGATTAAATAGAGTCGAAGGAGCATTGGGTTTTATATTAAGTGCACTTGTGTAATAATTAATCGCATTGAGCCATTGCTCCTTTTGTGAATAGCACCATCCAATAAGAGCATAGATCCTCGGATTGTTAGGGGTATCAGATAGCATTTTTTTTCCTGCGAGGATAGCAGCGTCATATTCACCTTTTTCTATAAAAACATCGATTGGTTGAATATTTTTCATATTATTCATACTACCTGAAAAAATCAATCCGTTATCAGCGGCTGGTGACAGCTGCCATTGTACTTGATTCTGAATGTATTATTTTCAAAGAGGTCATATTTAACCGAAAAATCTTCTCTACTGTCGCCGGGGGATGCGCTCAATTTTCCGGCATCAATCAGTTCATAAACGATATTGCCGATATCATCGGCACATTTTATGTTCCAGTTTTCCAGAACGGCACGGGACAGGAATCCGTATTGTTCCGAAGCATAATTTTTACAGTTTTCCAGCAGTTCCAATGCGGAAATATGACGCAGCTCGCCGCATTTCTGCAAAGCGTACGCCACAACCTCACTTACAAATGTGTAAGCATCAGCAGGATAAGTTTTTTTCAAAGATTCTGTCTTCATGACCGCCTCAATTACTCAAAACAAAAACACATCCGTGAGCAAAAAGATTATGCCCAAAATGCACCGGAGCATCCCATTTGCTGCCCAAAGCGATTGCTTCGAGTATCTTTATATCCCGTTCTCTGCACAATTTCTGAAAATCTGCAATCGTTCCCAAATGAATATTGGGAGTATTGTACCATTCATGCGGCAGAGATTTATTGCGCGGCATGCGGCCGGAAAACATCAGCTGAAAACGGTTGACGATATGACCGAAATTGATAAAACTTACCACCGCTTTTTTGCCGACACGGACAATTTCACTCAGCAGCAGATCGGGATTTCCCAATTCCTGCAGAGTATGGCTCAAAATAACATAATCAAAACTTTTATCCTCGGCAAAATCCAGTTTGCGGTTCAAATCGCTCTGAATTACCGCAACTCCGTTTTTAATACATTTGCCGATTGCGTCCTGACCAAGTTCCAGCCCCAGCACAGAAGCATTTTTAGTCTTTTTCAAATGCGCCAGAAATGCACCGTCCCCGCATCCGAGGTCAAGCACTCTGGAATCCGGTTCAATCAAACGGCTTACAATCTGCAAATCGCGGCGGTTTGCCAATATATCATTATTCATTTGCTTTTCCCCCCGTCAATTTGTTGAATTCATTATCAAGGAAATCGCGCACCATCGCACCCAGAGTTTCAAATTCCAGCAAAAATGCATCATGCCCGTAACCTGATTCAATATTGACATAACTGACTTCAATATTATTGCGCAGCAGCGCACGCACCAGCGTAATCGACTGTTCACTCGGAAAAAGCCAGTCGCTGGTAAAAGATACCACCAGAAAAGGACATTTGACTTTGGCAAACGCACTCGCCAAATCACCTTTGTAACGGCTCGCCAAATCAAAATAATCTATCGCCCGGGTTATATAAAAGTAGCTGTTTGCATCAAAACGCTCCACAAATCTGCGCCCCTGATACTCAAGATAGCTTTCAACCGCAAAATCATAGTCAAAATTGAATGAATAATTTTCACTTTTCTGCAGTCCTCTGCCGAATTTGCGCCCCATTGATTCATCACTCAAATAAGTGATATGCGCCAGCATCCGTGCAGTCGCCAAGCCTTTATCCGGCACATTTTCAGCGGAGTATTCGCCATTTTGGAAATGCGGATCATACTTGATTGCCTCACGACTGACCCAGTTGAAAGCAATCCCCTGCGCCGAAAGCTGTGTTGTTGTGGCAATCGGCAGAACACTGCCTACCATTTCCGGATAATTCACAACCCATTCCAGAGCCTGCATTCCCCCCATTGAGCCGCCGACAACAGCAAGTAATTTTTCAATACCGAGAAATTTGACCAGTTCATGCTGCGCTCTGACCATATCCCGGATGGTAATGACCGGAAAAGTCATATTATACATCTCTCCGGTTTCCGGATTGATCGAACGCGGACCTGTCGAACCGGAACAACCGCCCAGAACATTGGAACAAATCACAAAATATTTATCAGTATCAATATAAAGTCCCGGTCCGATCATATCGCTCCACCAGCCCGGTTTTGTATCACTTTCGCTGTGATAACCGCAGATGTGAGCATCGCCGGAGAGGGCGTGAAAAATCATAATGGCATTGCTTCTGTCCTCATTGAGAGTTCCATAAGTTTCATAACGCAATGTCACATCTTTCAAACTCCGCCCGCAATCAAGTTCCAGCGGTTCCGGCAATTTGAAATCTTTTTCTTCAACTATCCATTTTTCCGTACTTTTTTCCAAAATACGCCTCTTTTCATATTTCAGTAACGGTAAAGCTCATTTTTGAAAGGGCCGTCAACTGCGACTCCAATATAAGCTGCCTGTTTCTCTGTAAGTTTGCTCAAATTGGCTCCCAGCTTGGCAAGATGCAGTCTGGCAACTTCCTCATCAAGCTGTTTGCTGATACGGTAAACACCGATTTTACGGTCGGGATTGGCAGCAATATCCAAATGTGCCAATGTCTGATTGCAGAAACTTGTTGACATCACAAATGACGGGTGTCCGGTCGCACAACCGAGATTGACAAGTCTGCCCTCTGCCAGAAGATAAATGGAATGTCCGTCCGGGAATGTATAACGGTGAACAGGACAGAAAGACCCTTTGATTTCTGTTTTGATGACACCGGGATATTTTTCAAGTTCAGCCACCATGATCTCATTGTCAAAATGTCCGATGTTGCAGACAATCGCCTGATCCTTCATCGCTGCCATGTGTTCAGCACGGATGATATCACAGTTACCGGTACAGGTAACAAAAATATCTGCTTCACTTAATGCATCTTCGATCGTACAGACTTTGTAACCAGCCATACATGCCTGAAGCGCACAGATCGGGTCAACTTCGCTGACAAGAACACGGGCGCGCTCATTGTGCATTGATTCCGCACAGCCTTTACCAACATCACCGTAACCGCAAACCATGACGGTTTTGCCGGCGATCATCACATCCAGAGCGCGTTTGATACCGTCGGGCAGACTGTGGCGGCATCCGTAAATATTGTCAAATTTGCTTTTGGTAACTGCATCATTGACATTGACTGCCTGAAAAAGAAGTTTATTATTTTTTTCCATCTGCTCCAGACGGTGAACTCCGGTAGTAGTTTCCTCGGAAACACCGCGTACATTGGCGGCGACCTTGTGCCAATGGCCCGGCCGTTCCTTTTGAATGCGTTTGAGCAAAGATTTGATAACTTGCAGTTCTTTGTTGTCAGTAGGTTCGTCAAGCATTGCCGGATTATCTTCGGCTTCAACGCCCATGTGGATAAGCAGCGTTGCATCACCGCCGTCATCAACAATCTGATCCGGACCGCTGCCGTCGGGATAAGTCAGCATACGGTAAGTGCAATCCCAATATTCCTCCAGAGTTTCACCTTTCCATGCAAAAACCGGAATCCCGCGCGCGGCAATCGCAGCAGCGGCATGATCCTGAGTTGAAAAAATATTGCAGCTTGCCCAACGGATATCCGCACCGAGTTCAGCCAGAGTTTCAATGAGTACAGCGGTCTGAACAGTCATGTGCAGAGAGCCTGAAATTTTAATATTTGCAAGCGGTTTTGATTTGCCGTATTTTTCACGGAGTGCCATCAAACCGGGCATTTCCGCTTCGGCGATTTCCAACTCTCTGCGACCGAAATCCGCCAGAGAAATATCTTTGATCATGTAATCCATTTTCTATATCCTTATCTGTATAAATTTCTGATTTTTTCCCATGTTTCAGCAGGCAGTTTCGCCCCCTCGACAGACACGACATCCGAACTGACCTGTGCCGCGATCATGCCGCATTGCTCCATATTCATAGCACGGTACAGACCGTAGAAGAATCCGCCCGCCCATGAATCCCCGGCTCCGGTGGTATCCACGACCTTGCAGGGGACAACCGGAATACGGCTGATTTTTCCCTGACTGCCGATCAATGCACCGTCTTTGCCGAGTTTTATGACAGCAATACTGCATTTTTTCATCGCCTGAACAATATTCTGTTCATGCTCATCATTGCCGAAAAATGCCTTTGCCTCCTCTTCATTGGCAAAGATCATATCAAACACTCCATCCTCATACAATGCAAAAAGTTTTTTGCGGAAAAGCTCCACCACATTGAACGAAGCAAAATCAATGGCAATACGACACCCGGCTTCACGCGCCTTCTTCAATGCATAATCAAAACTTTTCTCCTCGAACAGACGGTACCCCTCAAAGTAAACAATATCTATGCGATTGAAATCAACTTTGTCGATATCTGCACAACTGACCAGACTTGATGCACCGAGATTGGAACGCATTGTACGCTCCGAATCAGGAGTTACAAATGACAGACAGAGTCCGGTTTCTGCTTCCGGATGAACAAAAATATATTCTGTTTCTCCTCCGGCGCGTTCCAATTCATCCTTGTACGCTCTGCCGAAATCATCATCTCCGGTCATTCCCAGCATGGCACACGGCGCACCGAGATTGGCAAGGCAGTTCACTGTATTTCCGGCGGAGCCGCCATTAACAAATGAATATGAACCAACCTGCTGAAGAATTTTCTGCTGCTGTTCCGCGCTCCAATGATCCATGCCGCCCTTGCTGCCGACATTGGCACCAACAAAAGCATCATCGACATTGACGAGGATATCGACCAGCGGCGCACCGAATCCGAGTAGAAATATATCGCGCATAAATTTCCTTTCAGGAAAAATTATTTACATTCAAATTCTGCTGCGGCTTTCTGCAAATCTGCAACGCGGTCAATTTTTTCCCACGGGAAAATATCTCTGCCGAAATGACCGTAGGCGGCACTCTGGCTGTACTTCCAGCCTTTGCCGGGATATTTCAAACCGAGAGTTTCAATAATTGCCTTGGGCTTGAGGTTGAAACACTGACGGATGATTTTTTCCAGACAGGCATCATCTTTGAATTTGCCGGTACCGTAAGTATCAACATTGATACTCAAAGGTTCTGCAACGCCGATAGCGTAAGCAACCTGAATTTCACATTTTTTTGCCAGCTTGGCAGCTACAATATTTTTGGCAATATAACGGCACATGTAAGCTGCAGAACGATCGACCTTGGAGGGATCTTTGCCGGAAAATGCACCGCCGCCATGAGAACCGACACCGCCGTATGTATCAACGATGATCTTGCGTCCGGTCAAACCGGTATCGCCGTGCGGTCCGCCGATTTCAAAACGTCCGGTCGGATTGACATAATAAGTAATGTCATCATTGAGAAGCTCATTCGGGATAACTTCATAAACAACCTGTTTGACCAGCGCAGTCAAATCTTCAATATTCATATCCGGGGTGTGCTGATGCGAAACAACCACAGATTCAATATGTTGCGGAACACCATTCTGATAATGAACTGAAACCTGACTTTTTGCATCAGGACGCAGGAAATCATATTTTTCAGGCATAGTATGGCGGAGTTCAGCCAATCGTTCAACAATGCGGTGTGCATACATGATCGGAGCCGGCATGAGTTCTTCTGTTTCATCAGAGGCATAACCGAACATCATGCCCTGATCCCCCGCCCCCTGCTCCATGGTGGCGTTTGTAGCTTCGGTAACACCCATTGAAATATCAGCGGACTGCTGATGAATGGATACCATAACTTTTGCTGTATCTGCGGAAAAACCGACATTTGCATCAACATAACCGATTTCACGGACAGCATCAAGTGCGACCTGCTGCCAGTTGACTTTGGCATTAGTTGTGATTTCTCCGGAAATAACGATCAAATCTGTGGTACAGAGAGTTTCACAGGCGACGCGGCTCTCCGGGTCCTGCATCAGACAGGCATCGAGAATTGCATCAGAAATCTGATCTGCAACCTTATCAGGATGGCCTTCAGAAACAGATTCTGAAGTGAAAACGTGATCTGTTGTAATCTTACTCATATAAAAATCCTCTTGGTTAAATACTTTTTACATAATATGAAAGATAGGACCGCAAACAGCCCTATCTGACATAAAAGTCTAAAAATTTGAGTTTAAGATAAAATTATTTAGCGCTTTTTTTGCGGGCGGGAAGCAGCATTCCGCGACGGTTTTTGCCCCAAGCTTCCTCATTATTGCCTTCTACAGCAGGCTTATCCTTGCCGTAGGAAATGGTGCGGATTTTGGCACTGTCAACATTGGCATTGACCAGATATTCGCGGATCATATTAGCGCGGCGGTCACCGAGTGAGCGGTTATATTCCTCAGTACCGCGCTGGTCGCAATGCCCCTCAATGATGAGATAAAGATTGTTGTAGCGGTTCAAATAAGCGGCAACCTTGTCAAGTTTTGCTGATTCGGAGGGAGCGAGAGCATTTGAATCGTATGCAAAATAGATGGTGGGGAAATTGAGTTCAAGGACTTCAAAATCTTTGAGCGGACTGTCGCCGAGGGAATTTTCTGTAGCATTATTGTCCCATGCGCCGGGAGTGGCAACAACTTCAGTTTCATCAAGTCCGTCGCCCATTGCAGGCGGTGTTTTGTCATCACCATCGCCCTGGTCAAAAAGGCCGCAGCCGGCGAGAACGAATGCAACAGTCAAGACAAACAACAATTCAGCACTTTTTTTAAACATTTTATATCCTTTCCTTTTGGAAGTGTTAATTTTCAAAGAGATAGCAATACAGAACATCTGTATTACATACATGTAATATAAAATATACCATATAACCGCAAAAAGCAATTTTTTTATTAAAAAAAAAGCGTTTTTTTTCATACAGAGAAATTACTGTTGACATTTTTGAAAAATTTGTTTTGCCTGCCGTTTCAGAATTCACCGGCACAACAACAAAAAACAACCGTAAAATTACAGGTATTCCGGCAGCCTCATTTATGCCATTTCCGGGGCATTTTTCCTTAAAAAAAACATCCGATTTATCTCCGTCAGAAATTTTTTTGTATTTTTTTTAAAATTATCTTTCAGTAAAAGACAATTATTTAAAATTATTATTTCACCCTCAAAGTGCAAAATAATACATTTCAAAAGCAATTTTTAACATAAATTTGCCTATTGACAAACATACATTTCTGGTGTATATTACATTCAGTCTTTTTATGGACTTATGAAAATAAATAAAAAAAAGGAATATTTTATGAGCGATAATTACTTGGAACTGACCATCGGAGCGGTGTTTGTTTATAACTTCGTTCTGACCAGATTTCTGGGCATCTGCCCGTTTCTCGGTGTGTCTAAAAAAATATCGACCGCACTCGGCATGGGCGGCGCGGTCATCTTTGTCATGACGCTCGCGTCATGCTGTACATCTTTGATATATCACAATCTGCTGCAGATCAAATCTGTTGCAGGATTCTCTGTTGACCTGAGTTTTCTGCAAATCCTGCTTTTCATTGTCATCATTGCCGGACTGGTGCAGCTGGTGGAGATTATCATGCAGAAGCTCAGTCCCGCCCTGTACCGCGCACTCGGCATCTATCTGCCGCTCATTACCACAAACTGTGCAGTTCTCGGAGCAGCAACCATCAATGCCCAGAATGCGAGAGCCGTCCTGCCTTCTACTGTATTCGGTTTTTTCTCCGGCGTCGGTTTTGCGTTGGCATTGATACTTTTTGCATCATTGCGTGAGCGTCTGGAACTGGCTCAAGTCCCGAAACCTTTTCAAGGCATGCCGATCGCCCTTATCACTGCAGGGATTCTGGCTATGGCATTTATGGGTTTTGCCGGACTCTGCTGAAAGGACTTTATTATGAACGGATTTATGATTGAATATTCAAATATTGTAATCGGCAGTGCCGTCATGGGCGCAACCGGGCTGCTCCTCGGTATCCTCATCGGATTCGCAGCACAAATCTTCAAAGTAAAAAAAGACCCGCGCATTGAACTCGTGACCCAACTTCTCCCCGGAGCAAACTGCGGAGGATGCGGCAAAGCCGGATGCGCTGACCTTGCAAAAGCGATTGTCAACGGCGAACTTCCCCCCGGACAATGTCCGGTTTCATCACAGGAAACCGTCAATGCCATATCTCAAATACTCGGCATTGAAAATACCGCAAGCCGCCGGAAAACAGCAGTAATTCTCTGCGGCGGCGACAAAAATCAAACCATGAATCCGAACTTTTACAACGGGGTCAGCGATTGCCGCTCCGCCGCAATGATTTCAGGCGGTCCGAAAGGATGTTCTTACGGGTGTCTGGGGCTCGGCAGCTGCGCCAGAACATGTCCATTCGGCGCGATAGAAATAGTCAACGGCCTTGCCATCGTTCACAGCGAGCTCTGTGTCGGCTGCGGCAAATGTGCCGCTGTCTGCCCGCGAAAACTCATTAAACTCGTCAGTCCTGATGCCAAAGTCCACGTTTACTGCAGCAATCCGGAAAAAGCCCCCCGCAAACGGCAGTATTGCAAAGTTTTCTGTATCGGCTGCCGCAAATGCGAAAAAACTTTCCCCGACAAATTCACCGTTGAAGGTTTTCGCGCCTCCGTCAATTATGACGCGGAAATACTTCCGACTGTTGAAGATATCGAAATTGTCAAATGTCCGTCCCTCTGTCTGATGAGCGCCGCAGAACATCTGGCTATAGAACACGCCGACCCCAATCACGAAAAAACGGAAAAACAAATATGAAAAAATACTCTTTCAATATAGGAACTTTCAGAGGCGGCATCCATCCCGAAAATGACGGGAAGCATCTCAGCTGCAATGCTCCGATCCGTACCGCGCCGCTTTTTGATCATTATAATGTCATACTGCAGCAGAATATCGGAGCGGCTCCGAAATGGACAGTCAATGCCGGTGATTCAGTCAAAAAAGGTCAACTTATTGCCGAAGCAGGAGGCTTTGTTTCCGCTCCGGTTCACGCACCAACCAGCGGCATCGTGGAAAAAATTGAAAAACATAACGATCCGTCAGGCATGACTCTCGATGTACTCACCATCAAAAGCAATATGCTTGATGAAGCCGTTCCGAATCTGCCGGGCATCGACTGGCGGGAAGCACCGGTTGAAGAATTGAAAAAACGCATTGCTGATTGCGGTATCGTCGGTATGGGCGGTGCGGCTTTTCCGACTACAGTCAAACTGACCGTTCCGGAAGACAAAAAAATTACCGACCTCATCATCAACGGCGCAGAGTGTGAACCTTATCTTACCGCTGATCACCGCCTCATGGTCGAATGTCCGGAAAAAATCCTCATCGGCGCTTCAATCATGGCACGCATACTCGGTATCGAAAATGTCCATATCGGCGTTGAACTCAATAAAATTGATGGTATCAATGCTCTGATTGAACACAACAAACCATACAATGTTAATATTATCGGATTGGAAGTTCAATATCCGCAAGGTGCAGAGAAACAACTTATTTATGCTGTCACCAAACGCAGAGTTCCTGTCGGCGGTCTGCCCATGGATGCCGGTGCTGTCGTACAGAATATTGCCACCGCCGCCGCAGTTGCAGAAGCAGTTACAGAGGGAAAACCGCTGTATGAACGCATTACCACTGTTACCGGTGAAGCAGTCAAAACACCCGGCAACTGGCGCGTCCGCATCGGCACACCGCTTACCGAACTTTTAAAACTTGCCGATGGTATTACCGAAGAACCGGCAAAAATCATTCTCGGCGGCCCGATGATGGGACTTTCACTGCGTTCACTGGATTCATCTGTCCGCAAAAATTCCGGCGGCTTGCTGCTGCTGCCATCTTCAACAGTAAAACAATACCATTCTGCAAGCTGTATCCGCTGCGGCAAATGTCTTGATTCCTGCCCGATGCATCTCAATCCGTCATTTCTCGGAACTGTCATTGAAAATGAAAAATTTGACCTCGCATTGAAAAATAATGTTATGGACTGCCTTGAATGCGGTGCATGTGCATACATCTGTCCCGCGCACCGTCCGCTCGTCCAGCATATACGCCGCGCAAAAAATGAGATCCGTTTGCAGGCGGCAGCTCAGAAATCAGCAGAAAATAAACAGTAAAGGTTTTATCATGAACGGAAATATTACAGAAAATCAGGAAATAAAAATGCCGGAGTGCGATAAGCTCATTTTGAGTTCATCTCCTCATATACATACAAGCAACAGCGTATCAAAAATCATGCTGAAAGTCATTATCGCACTCGTGCCGCTCATTGCCGCCAGCATCTATTTTTTCGGCATGAATGCATTGAAAATCGTATTGCTTACGGCAATTTTCTGTGTCGGAGCAGAAGCTTTATGGTGCATTATTGCCCGCAAAAGTCTGAAAAACACAATTTTTGACGGCAGTGCATTACTTACAGGTGTGATTCTCGGATTGAACTTCGGGCCGGCTACGCCATGGTTTGCCTGTCTGATTGGAGCATTTCTGGCTATCTGGCTCGGCAAACAGATTTTCGGCGGTATCGGCTGCAATCCATTCAATCCCGCCATCGTCGCCCGCGTCGGTCTGCTCATCGCCCTTCCCGGCATGATGACAACCTGGCTGCCGAATACCAAAATGATTGAAACAGCACAGCATCATATCAAACAGAATGAAACTTACTGCAAAACATTCTTCTCTCCGGAAAACTGGCAGAAACTGCAAAATTCCGTCAATGCAAAAAATCAAACCGATGCCATAAGCTGTGCAACACCTTTGAGTATGCTTGCTGAACGCGAAAAAAATACAAAAATGGCATATAATCACACTTTTGCCGATATTGACAACAAAACTGCCAGATACAACTATTTTCTCGGCAATATGCCCGGCTCGCTCGGAGAAATCTCCACGCTGGCAATTCTGCTTGGAGGTTTTCTGCTGATAATGTGGAAACTTATAAACTGGCGGATTCCGGTCTTTTTCACAGGTACTGTATTTCTGCTTACCGGAATCATCAACTTTTTTTATCCGAATCTGACTCCGACTCCGCTTTTTCACATGCTGACCGGAGGCTTGATGTTCGGGGCATTTTTCATGGCAACCGATATGGTAACAAGTCCGCTGACCAATCGCGGATGTATTGTCTTCGGGATCGGGTGCGGAGCAATAACCGCAGTCATCCGCATCTGGGGCAACTATCCGGAAGGCGTCAGTTTTGCCATTCTTTTCATGAATGCGCTTGTCCCGTTTATTGACAAAATGTTCACCCGCCGCCCCTTCGGCTCAAACATAAAAAAAGAGGCGTAATATGAACCTGAATAAAACAGAAAATACATTCATCCTCGGACTTTTTCTCGCCGCAACGGGACTCTTCGCCGCGCTGCTGCTGGCTTATTTTGCCAAAATAACCGCCGACCCGATTGCTCGCGCCACAGCAGAAAATGCAAACAAATCTCTGGAACTGGTAATGCCGCCATTCAAAAGCAAAAAAACAACAACTTTTGACGGCATCATATTTTTCGCAGTTTATAATGAAAAAGACGAATTATCAGGCATTGCCGGGGAATTGACCGGCAAAGGTTACGGCGGCAATATTGTAACTCTCACCGGGATGAATCCTGACGGCTCAATCCGTACCGTACTCATCCTTGACAGCAATGAAACCCCGGGACTCGGCAGCAATGTCTGCATCCGCAAGGAACACAAAAACATTACTTCAATTTTCAGTTCAAAGAAAAATTCAAATGCAATCCCCCCGAACCGCATTCTCGATTACTACAACGGTAAAACCGTCCACCAAAACAGCGAACCATGGAAAATAATCAAAGACGGCGGTTCATGCGAATACCTCACCGGCGCAACTATCACCAGCCGTGCCGTTTGCAATACTGTTTATAAAATCGTTTCAGTATATACCAAAAACCGTGAAAAAATCCTGGCTCAAATGAAATCTTCCGATAATAAAGAGGTTGAATAATATGAAAAATCTTCTGAAAGATCTCCTCAAAGGTATTTGGAAAGAAAATCCGACCTTTGTCCTGACTCTCGGCATGTGTCCGACGCTGGCTGTAACTTCCAACGCTTCAAACGGAGCAAGCATGGGACTGGCGACAACTTTTGTCCTCATGGGAAGCAATTCCGTCATCTCCTGCATCAGAAAAATTGTTCCGGAAAAAATCCGTATTCCGGTTTACATCGTCGTTATTGCAACTTTTGTCACAATTATTGAAATGCTGATGAAAGCATACGCTCCGGCAGCGATATGCACATCCCTCGGAATTTTCATTCCACTCATCGTGGTCAACTGTATCGTTCTCGGCAGAGCAGAGGCTTTCGCCTCAAAAAATACGCCATTGAAATCACTTTTTGACGGACTCGGCATGGGATTGGGCTTTACTCTGTCATTGAGCGTGATCGGAGCTTTGCGTGAATTTTTGAGTTCCGGTTCACTTTTTGATGTCAAAATAATCACTGCGTGGACAACTGATTTTCTGCTGCCGTCCAGCGCACCGGGTGCATTTATCATTCTCGGCTGCCTGATGGCTCTCATGAATTACCTCAATATCAGAAAAGCCGTCAAATCCGGCAAAGTCTATATTCCCCCCAGCGGGCTTGACTGTCGCCATTGCAATATATGTTCTATCAAAAATAATCATGAAAAACAACAATGAACTGTCCTGAAAAAAATCTTGAAAATGTCCGTATCGCCGTCAGCTGCGGCGGAACCGGAGGTCACTTTTATCCCGGATTGAGTATTGCAGAAGTTATCAAAAAAGAGGGAGGACATGTAATTCTGCTCCTCTCCGGTGTAAATGCTCAGCAGCAGAAAAAAATCGCTGAATCACGCGGCATAAACACAATTGCTCTGCCTGTGATGCCGCATCCCAAACGCCCGAAAAATATTCTGAATTTTTTCCGCGGCTACTTCAACGGTCGAAAAATTGCAGCAAATGCACTGAAAGAACACGATATAAATACCGTTATCGGCATGGGATCATTTGCTTCTCTGCCGCCGCTTTTCGCCGCAAAAAAACTCAAAAAAAATATTTATCTTCATGACGGCAATGCCAGGATCGGCAAAGCCAACCGTTTTTTGAGCCGTTATGCAGTCAAGCTCTGGACCGCATTTGATCCGGTCAATGCCGACAAGGTCAAATGTCCTGTTTCTGTAATCGGGATGCCGCTGCGCCCGGCTCTTACCATGGAGAAACGATATTCAAAAGCTGAAGCCCTTGCCGAACTCAACTCCCGTTTCAACACCGCATTCAAAGTGGATGTGCCGACACTTCTCATTTTCGGCGGCAGTCAGGGCGCACAGAAAATAAATCTCGTTCTTCCTGAATATTTGAAAACTCTTGAAAATGGAAAATGTCAGATCATCCATCTTGCAGGTCCGACCAAACTTGAAGAAACCCGCAATGCTTATAACGGCTGCAAAATCGAACATCTCCTGCTGGAAAGTTCATCCGAAATGCAGCTCATGTACGGCGCGGCAGATATGGTCATCAGCCGTTCCGGCGGCAGTTCTGTGGCGGAAATCGCATTTTTCGGCAAAGCGGCAATTTTGATACCATATCCGTTTGCCGCCGAAAATCATCAATACGACAATGCGCGTTTTCTCGAAAAACACGGGGGAGCAATCATTCTGGATAATGCGGATTGCA
The DNA here is from genome assembly GCA_045538635.1 of Victivallaceae bacterium. Classification (GTDB taxonomy): domain Bacteria; phylum Verrucomicrobiota; class Lentisphaeria; order Victivallales; family Victivallaceae; genus RGIG5270. The sequence continues at coordinate 36,239 of JAZSRU010000156.1, read as the reverse complement.
GTCAGGAAAATTTCGCCAAACTGATCAATGAACTGCTTTTCTCCCCTGACAAACTTGCCGGAATGAGTGAAAAATCCCGTTCGGCACATACACATGATTCTATTTACGAAATCCTCGAAGAAATAAATCAGCAATAAAAATACACTTGAAAAAAAGTTTATTAATGCTATTGTACTTCAAAAGGCTGTAACTATTCAAAATGGAGGTATCCTGTGAAAAAAAGTTTAGTTTCCATTCTCTTCGCGCTGTCCGCGGTATTAACTGCGGAAAACGCTCCGGTCATCAAAATGGCAGTATTCCCTGACGATACAGTTTTTACCGTACGCCAAGGCGTCATTCCCGACGGCAAAGATTCATTAAGCTTTTTTGACGATACCAACTTTTTCAAAGGTTCATTCAATGTATGGGCCAAAGATATTCAATTCGGCATCAGAAATATACCCAGAAAACAATTTTCATCAGATATTTATTCCAATCCGAATGCCGCTTTTGCCAATCAGCAAGTCGTTGTTTCATTAAAAAAACCTGCAGGTGGAGAATACATCATCAGCGGAAAACTCATAAAAATCGAAGATCCGGAAAATCCCTGTGCAATATCTGAAATCATTGCCATTGAGGATAATTCTTCAAAAAAAATCACTTATATCAGAATCCGCGACATCGAAACAATACAGGCGGCAAAAGCTGACTTCATGAGTTCCGTCATTCCCGCTGCCAACTGGATTTTCAGTCGGAAAGATACAAAAAATGCGCTGCCGTTTGAATTTTCATATCTTACAAGCGGCATTGCATGGCAGAGTGCAATCAAACTCGATATCATTTCAAAAGACAGAATGAACATCACTCATAATGCAGTTATCCGCAACAGCGGCGAAAAATTTGAATGTCCGGAATTTTATCTTGTTTCCGGCTCACCGGAAATCTCCACAAAAAATATCATAAGTCTTCTCTGCCGGTCATCTGTTTCAGCAAAAAGAAAAAGTTATGCCCCCATGGTTGGAGGCGTCCGTTTGGCCTCGATGAATGATGGTGCAGCTGCAGAAAGTGCGGCGATGCCGTTTATCACTCAAACCAGCGATATTCTCTACCGCAATCTCGGCAGAATCTCACTTGATGAAAACGAAAGCCGTCAAATCGAACTTCAATCCGCGCAAAATGTTCCTTACCGCACCGTTGCAAAATGGGTCATTCCCGCACAACGCAATGCTTACGGCAGAACTGTCCCCAATACCAGTTCTGATGTCAAAAATACTCTGATTTTCAAAAATCTCTGTCCAACCATGCTTGACAGCGCACCGGTTGCGATTTATGCTGACAGCAAACTTATGATGCTGACTGCACTTGATTCAAATACTCCTGTCAATGCGGAACGCTCAATCACTCTCTCAAACGCTGACGGTATCAAATGCAGTATTACTGAAAATGAACTTGTCAAAAAACGCGAACAGAATATCTTTTTCAACAACCGCCGCTATGTCAGATGTACAGTTGATGCAACCCTGAAAATAACCAATTTCAGAAAAATCTCCGCTCCGGTTATCATTGATTACAATTTCAACGGCGAATTGGTCAAATGCGAAAATGCCAGCGGCAAACTTACACAGCAAACAGAATGGAACTCACTGCTCAATCCCGGCAGTAAACTCAAATTTGAATTTGAACTCAAGCCTGCTGAAACAAAAGAAATCAAAATCACTTACGCCGTTCTGACAAATCTGTGACAGACAGTTTTTCGACACCGGATATATTTTTATCAATTCTTTTGTACTCTTTTTTTATTTTATAACTTGATTTTACAAAAAATAGATATACATTTACTTGTATAAAAATTTCAAAAAAAATCAAACTCAAAAAAAAAGAGGTTATCATGAATTCTTTTGATTACGCCAAACAGATTTTTGCCGATCTCGGCATCGATGTCGAAAAAGCAATGACCCGCGTCAGCAATATCGCAGTCAGTCTGCATTGCTGGCAGGGCGATGATGTCAGAGGATTTGAAAATGCCGGTTCTCTTGACGGAGGTATCGCTGTTACCGGAAATTATCCCGGTGCTGCACGCACTCCCGATGAACTCCGCGCCGACATCGTCAAGGTTCTCTCACTCGTTCCCGGCAAAAAACGCCTGAATGTTCATGCCATCTACGCAGAAATGAACGGTAAAAAAGTCGATCGCAATGAACTGACCGTTGATCAGTTCCGCAACTGGATTGATTTTGCCAAAGCAAACGATCTGGCTCTCGACTTCAACCCGACCTTTTTCGCCCACCCCATGGCGTCAAGCGGTCTCACCCTCTCCAATCCCGATCCCGCCATCCGCAAATTCTGGATCGAACACGGTATCGCCTGCCGCAAAATAGCCGCAGAATTCGGTAAAGAACTCAACGATACATGTATCACCAACTTCTGGGCCCCCGACGGTTTCAAAGACACTCCGTTTGACCGTCTGGCTCCGCGCAAACGCCTGCAGGAATCTCTGGACGAAATCTTTGCAGTCAAAATTGATCCTGCTTACAACAAAGATGCAGTCGAATCAAAACTTTTCGGTATCGGCGCCGAAAGCTGTACTGTCGGTTCACATGAATTTTATATGGGTTATGCCGCCACCCGCAACATCCTGCTCTGTCTGGATGCCGGTCATTTCCACCCGACTGAAGTCATTTCCGACAAAATCTCAAGCACATTGCTTTACAGCGACGAAGTTCTGCTCCATGTCAGCCGCGGCGTACGCTGGGACAGCGACCATGTCGTTACTCTCAATGATGAACTCCTCGCAATCGCTCAGGAAATCATCCGTCATGACTACGACAAAAAAGTTCATATCGGTCTGGATTACTTTGACGCATCCATCAACCGCATCGCAGCATGGAGCATCGGAGCACGCAATATGTCCAAAGCTCTGCTTATGGCTGCACTCGAACCCGCTCAATTGCTCGCTGCCGCCGAAAACGCCGGTGATTACACCGCCCGTCTGGCTCTCATGGAAGAATTCAAATCTCTGCCGTTCGCCGCAGTCTGGGATGAATTCTGCCGCCGCAGCAATGTTCCCGTCGGCACAGATTATGTCAAAGCAGTCAGAGATTACGAAACTTCCGTTCTCTCAAAACGCAACTGAATTTAAATCATGCGGCTGAAAACGCCGCATTCTCATATTATTAATAAAAGGAGTCTTTATTATGTCACTGCAAGAAATTTGCGCCCTCTCCAACCAATACGGCAGCAACCCCGAATTCGTCCTTGCCGGAGGCGGCAACACCTCTTTCAAAGATGAAAAATATCTCTACATCAAACCCTCCGGTGTCAGCCTTGCTGCAATCACCGAAAAAGATTTCGTCAAAATGGAACGCGCCGTCATCCGTCAATGCTTTGACCTCAAGAATTTCGCATCCAAAGATGACCGTGAAGCTCAGGTCAAACGCCTGATGGCTTTCGCTGTTACTGCCGATTCCTGCGGCCGTCCCTCTGTTGAAGCTCCACTGCATGAACTCATGGACTTCACCTACATCGTTCACCTGCATCCCGCAGCAGTCAACGGTATGACTTGCTCCGTCAATGCCGCAAAAGCATGTGCAGAACTTTTCCCCGAAGCTCTTTTCGTTCCCTATGTTGACCCCGGTTACACTCTTGCAAAAACCGTTTATGACATGAACGAAGAATACAAAAAAGCAAAAGGCAAAGCTCCCGCAGTCATTTTCCTGCAGAATCATGGTGTTTTCGCCGGTGCAGATTCCGCCGCTGAAATCAATGCGATTTATGACAACATCATGTCAAAACTCAAAGCATTTTATGCTTCAAAAAATGTCACTCTTGATGTTGATTACACCGCTGAACTCGATATGGATGCGGTCATGGCAAATGCTCCCTTGCTCCGCGGCTATCTCGCTGCAGAAAATTCAGTTGTTACTGTCGCAAGTTCCGCACCTTTCAGCGTTGCCGCAGGTCCCCTTACTCCCGACCATATCGTTTATGCCAAATCATTTGCTTTGAGTGCCGATGAGATCAGCAAAGATGCAGTCGACGCTTTCAAGGCCGCCAAAGGCTATCTTCCCAAAGTTGCCGCCATCCCCGGCAAAGCCGTTTTCACCGCAGGTGCTTCAAAAGCTCAGGCAGATACAGTTTTGACCCTTGCAAAAGATGCCGCACTCGTTGAAAAACTTGCCAAAGCATTCGGCGGAGTCCATTATCTGGAAGATGTTTTCCGTGAATTCATCGAAAACTGGGAAGTCGAATCATACCGCAGCAAAGTCAATGCCGCAGGCGCAAACAAAGCTCTCGCCGGCAAAGTCGCTGTCGTTACCGGCGGCGCACAGGGATTCGGTTACGGTATCGCTGAAGTTCTCGCAGAACAGGGCGCAGACCTCGTTATCGCCGACGTCAATGTCGAAGGCGCAAAAAATGCCGCCGCCAAACTCGGCAAAGGTGCATCCGGCGTCGCTGTCAATGTCGCCGATGAAGAATCCGTCGAAAATATGGTCAAAGAAATCACAAAACTTTACGGCGGTATCGACCTTTTCGTCGCCAATGCAGGTGTAGTCCGTTCAGGTTCTGTCAAAATGTTTGAAAAGAAAGACTGGGACTTCGTCACCAACATCAACTATAACGGTTACTACCTCTGCTGCAAATATGCTGCCCGCGTCATGTCTCTCCAGAACAGCGCAACCGGCCTCTGGACCGATATCGTTCAGGTCAACTCAAAATCCGGTCTGGTCGGCTCCAACCGCAACGGCGCCTACGCCGGAAGTAAATTCGGTACTATCGGTCTGACCCAGAGTTTCGCTCTCGAACTTGTCGGCGACAAAATCAAAGTCAACTCCGTCTGTCCCGGCAACTTCTTCGACGGTCCGTTGTGGAGCGATCCGGTCAAAGGTCTTTTCGTTCAGTATCTCCAGAGCGGCAAGGTCCCCGGTGCCACCAATGTCGCCCAGGTCAAAGAACACTACGAAAAACAGATTCCCATGCACCGCGGCTGCCTTCCCACCGACGTCGCCAAAGCTATCATCTACTGCTCTATGCAGCAGTATGAAACCGGTCAGGCTATCCCCGTCAGCGGCGGTCAGGTCATGTTGAATTAAACATAAGTAAAGCGGATTGCATTGCGGGGGGGGGGGAGAGATTTTTCTCCCCGCAATTATCAACTTTTGCTGAACTTTTCCACAAATATTTGCAAAAAGATAAAATACATTTTTCTCCGCAAAAAGAGGATTTTCCTCCCCGGAGAAAACAATAAGGACACAGAGAAATGGATATTGAAAACAGACTCAACAGTTTTGATCCCGCAGTGCGTTATGAAGCATTGCTTGAAGCAAAAAAAATGATTGACAACGGCGAAATCGCTGTTGCTCCGCAATCAAAAATCCACAACATGCACTGCCACAGTTTCTTTTCATACAATGGCTATGGTTATTCTCCGAGCTATGTTGTTTACCTCGCCAAACTGAAAGGTTTTTATGCCGTCGGTCTGGTTGATTTTGATGTGCTTGACGGCGTTGATGAATTCCTGAAAGCCGCCGAACTCCTCGGCGTCCGCGCTATCTGCGGCATGGAAACACGCGTTTATATCGAGGAACTTGCAGACAAAGAAATCAACTCTCCCGGCGAACCCGGTATTGCTTATCACCTCGGCTGCGGCTTCAAATCTTCCGCAGTTCCCGCAGAATGGAAAGAATTTGCTGCCGATCTCAAAAAACGCGCCAATGACCGTACCCGCAAACTGGTTGAACTCGTCAACGGTTATCTCGCTCCGGTCGTCATCGACTTCGATGCAACTGCCAAAGAATTCACTCCTTTCGGCAATGTTACTGAGCGCCATGTCTGCTCCGCTTACAGAGTCAGCGCAGAAAAATATTTTGCCAATGACAATGCAAAAATCGCAGCTTTCTGGGCAGAAAAACTCAAAATGGAAGTTGCTGATGCAGAAAAACTTATCGCTGCTCCCGTCAAACTCGAAGGTCAGATCCGTGCCAAAACTATGAAAAAAGGCGGTGTCGGTTATGTTGCTCCCGGACCCGAAAGTTTCCCGACTCTCAAAGCTATGAATGAATTTATCAAAGGCTGCGGCGCAACTCCCACCCTCGCATGGCTCAACGGCCTCACCCCCGGTGAAGCTGATCTCGATACTCTGCTCGCACTGCACAAAAAATACGGTGCAACTGCCGCAACCCTCATCCCCGACCGCAACTTCAATCTTAAAGATGAAGCCAAAAATGCTCCGCTCGTCCGCGAACTCAACCGTTTCGTCAAAACCTGTCAGGAACAGAAACTCAGCCTGCTCGCAGGTACTGAAATGAATGCTCCCGGTCAGAAACTGGTCGATGATTTTGACAATGAAGTTTTAAGCCCGCTCATGGATGCCTTTGTTCAGGGCATTGATGAAATGGTCAAATAATTCAACAGAGGTGAACAGCATGAATTTTTTAGCATTTGATCTCGGTGCGTCCAGCGGACGCGCAATTCTCGGCATTCTCAAGGACGGCAAACTCGAACTGCAGGAAATCCACCGTTTTCCCAATGGACACAAAGAGATCGACGGCAAATTTTTCTGGGATTATCCCGCTCTTGCCAAAGAACTTAAAGAAGGTCTGAAAAAAGCTCTCGCCGTTACCAGAGATATCGCCGCCATCGGCGTTGATACATGGGGCGTCGATTATGTTCTTTTTGACAAAGATACCCGCGAAATGAAACGCTTGCCCTACATGTACCGCGATACCCGTACCGAAAAATACATTGAAGAGGTCTGGAGCAAAGTTTCACGCGATGAAATCTACAGCCGCACCGGTATCCAATTCATGCCGTTCAATACTCTTTATCAGCTCTATGCCCACCAACAGGAGCATCCGGAAGATTTTGAAAATGCTCAATTCCTCCACATGCCCGATGCACTGGCATTTGCTCTCGGCGGCAACTTTGAAACCGAATACACCATCGCCTCAACCGGCAACTGCGTCGATGCAAAAACTCAGGACTGGGATTTTGAACTCATTGACAAACTCGGTCTGCCCCGCAGCATTTTCCCGAAAATCGTTCAGCCCTGCTCTTACAGCGGCGTCCTCTCCGAAGAATTGCAGAAAGAACTCAATGCTCCCGCAATTCCAATCATCAAAGTCGGCGGACATGATACCGCCAGCGCAGTTGTCGCCGTCCCCGCTCAACCCGGCGAAAAATTTGCTTATATCAGCTGCGGCACATGGGCATTGCTCGGTGCTGAACTCAATGCTCCCTCGCTGGATGTCAAAAATCAGATGTTCACCAATGAGGGCGGTGTTGACCGCACCATCCGCTATCTGACCAACATCATGGGCTGCTGGTTGCTGCAGGAAACACGCCGCGACTGGGTTGCCAACGGCAAAGATATCGGTTTTGCAGAAATGTCAAAAACCGGTTCTCAAACCGAAGGCTTCAAATACCTCATCAATCCCAATAATGCATTTTTTGCCGCTCCCGGTGAAATGCCCAGACGCATCCGTGAATTCGCTTCCCGCTACACTCCGGAAGCCGCCGATATGAGTGATGCCGACCTGCTCCGCACACTTTATGATTCACTCGGTCTCTGCTTCCGCGCCAAACTCGCTGAACTTGCCAATATCACCGGTGTTGATTACAAAGTTCTCAATATCATCGGCGGCGGCACTCAGGACAAGACTCTGATGCAGGCAAGCGCAGATGCCGGTCAGATAACTGTCGTAGCCGGTCCCATTGAAGCAACTGCTATCGGAAATATCCTGGCAATGGCAATGGCTCTTAAAGCAGTTTCATCACTTGATGATGCCCGCGCGATCGTCCGCAATTCATTTGAGGTCATTACCTACACTCCCGACAAAGCAAAAGCTGCGAAATGGGATGAAGCCTTTGAAAAATTCAGCAAAATTGACTGATTTTCAAACAGAAAGAGGAGAAACGAAATCTCCTCTTTTTTTATCTGTACTCAATACCGCAAATAAAAGGGACAAAAAATGAAAAAATACAGCTTGACTTTTTTCTCAGCAGCAATATTGATGAGCCTCATCTGCAATCTTTGTGCGGCAGATAAAATTTATGATATCAGCGGCAAACGCGAACTGATGATTGATGATTTTCTGATTGCCGAAAAACATGATCTGGTCTTCAAACAACATTCACCGGTTGAACTTCCATGCGCCCCGAATAAGCCGATCGGACATTATAATGTCATAGTTCAAAAACCCGATGGAACATTTTTCTACTATTTCCGCGGCAATAACGGAACTTTCAAAGGTAAAGCATACAACAATCATCCCGGAGAATATGTCGGTATCGCCGCAAGTCCTGACGGCATAAAATGGGATCTGCCGCAGCTCAATCTGTTTCAAAACAAACAAGTTCCCGCCAATACAATAATTTACGGTCCGGGCACAATCACTCACAATCTGGCTCCATTTTATGATACCAATCCGGCTTGCGCACCTGATGAACGCTACAAAGCAGTTGCGGGGGTCAGAGAAACCGGAGGTCTTTTCATTTTCAGTTCTCCGGACGGTATAAAATGGAAAAAAATTCAGGAAAAACCGATTATGAAATATGAACCGGAAAAATTCGGCGGACACATGCTGGATTCCCTGAATATTGTGTTTTACTCCGAAATTGAAAAATGTTATGTAATGTATGTCCGCGTATGGAAAACTGCCGACGGCTTAAACGGTATCAGGACTTTTGCAAAATCCACCAGTAAAGATTTCCGCAACTGGAGCACACCGGAATTTCTGAAAGTCAACCGCAAAGGCGAACATCTTTATATCAGCGGTCTTGTTCCATACAAACGCGCGCCGCATTACTATATCGGCGTTGCCACCAGATATTTTGAAGAACGCGGCTCTGCCACTGACAATGTTCTCGTATTCTCCCGCAACGGCAAAGGCATAATACGCCCGTCATTTGAAGCATGGATAAATCCTGGACTTGATAAATCACGCTGGCTCAATCGCATGAATTACATCACCTGCGGAATTATTCAGGAAAATCCGGAAAATATGCTGCTGTATCACAATCGCAAAAATCTTATGTACCGCATCCGTACCGATGGTTTTGTATCACTTCATGCCGGAATAAAAACAGGAACCTTTCTCACAAAAGTCCTGCAATGCGGCAGAAATGAATTGGAATTCAATGTTGCAACCAGTGCCGGCGGCGCATTTCAAGTTGAAATCTGTGATGAAAAAGGCAATCCGATCCCCGGTTACACTTTTGCAGATATGAAAGTTTTTTACGGTGATGAAATTTCATTCGTTCCGGATTGGAATGGGAAAAAATTCTCATCCTTGCCTGCCAAGAAATTCCGTATGCGTATCAGAATGCGTGAATGTAATCTTTACAGTATTGCATTCAAATAACAAAATAAATATAAAATGTTTATTACCAAACATTTATCCCGTGAAAAATAAATTGTTTATAAAAAAATCCGTTCACAAGAGCGGATTTTTTTATTTGTGTACGCAGCAAATAAATTTTTATTGCATTAAAAAAAATAAATTATTGAAAAAAATTGTTTAGCCTCTGAATTATTTTTCAGGATTTATTCATATTTTCTCTTGAAAAATAAATATTGGAATGTTATATTACAATAAATTTGTATTTCAAACTGATTTCAATACTATAAGGAGTAAAAATTTATGCGTTTATACACACTCGTTGCATTATGTGCCTCTGCAGCTTTTGTTTTTTCCGGATGTTACAAATATGACAAACCGGCAGCAGCAACTCTCGAAAATCAATTTCAGGAACGCAAACGCGACGGCGCAGATGAACTCTTGAAAGATGTCAAACTGCTTTCAATCGAAGACGCTCAGCGCATCGCTCTTGCCAACAATCCTGATTACCGTTCCGCTTATCATTCAGTCAAAGCCGCTGAAATGGTCTATTATCAGGCATTGGGCAGTTTCGCCCCCACCGTCAGCGCATCTTTCAGCATCGGCAATTCACACAGCTGGCCCAACGGCACTTCAATGCCTCCTACTCACTCCAGCAACTACTTCACCAGCACCGGAGTTCAGGCAAACTGGGTCGTCTTTAACGGTCTTGCCCGCTACTTTACTGCCAAAATCGCCAAAACTTCAAAAGATTATGCAGTCGCAATGGAAGAAGATGCCTGCCGTCTGCTCCTTCGCGGCGTTGCTTACGCATATAACGAAATCATGCTCGCAAAAGAAAATATCCGCATTGCAGACAAAGATATGACTTTCCAGCAGGATTGCTTGCGTGAAACCGAACTCAAATATGAAGTCGGAACCGTCCCATTGAGCGAAGTTCTCAACTTCCGCATCCGCGTCAACAACGCCATTTCCAGCAAAATCGCCGCTGAACGCACTTACGAAATCGCAACCTACGCCCTCGCCGTCCTCATGGGATACCCCGAAGGCAAATTCCCCGAGTGGATCAAGTTCGCCGAAATCAAGTCCGACCTCGATGCCATCATCCCCAAAGTCGAAGTCTATCTCGATACCGCTCTCGCCAACCGTCCCGACCTCCGCGGTATGCGCGATCAGCTCAAAGTCGCAGAATATAACAAATACAAATCATACAGTGCATATTCTCCCACCGTCAGCGTTTACGCTGAATGGAACTACAGCACCTCACAGGGCCGTCAGAGCGACAGATACGGTCACACCCGCAGTTACGGCGACGGATTTGAATTCGGAGCGAGTGCCAACTGGACCCTCTTCAACGGTTTGATCCGTTACAACCAGATGCGTGAAGCTCAGGCAAACATGGCAGTCGCAGAATTCTCTCTCGCCAGCGCATGGCTCGCCGTCGTTCAGGAAGTCCGTACCGCTTACATCAACTATGTCCAGAGTGTTCGTCAAGCCAAGATTTTTGAAGCCACTCTCAAATACAGTACTCAGCAGCGCGACCTCGTTGCCAAAGAATACGAGGCCGGTACTATCGGCATTACCCGTCTGAACGAAGTCCAGAAAGACCTCGTTGATGCTGAAGCAACTCTCGCCAGCGCATATATCAATACCAAAAATGCAATGGTTCAACTGGAAGCTGCAGCAGGCATGATTACCGTCAATTACAAAAAAGCCACCGGCGATGAAAATGCCAAAACTTCAGCTCCCGAAACCGAAAAAGCCGAAGTTATCAAAGTCGAAGAAAAACCGCTTCCCTCTCTTCCTGCCAACCCGCAGAGCAATTAACAGTTTATGGCAAAGAAAAAAAATTATCTTGTCACAACTTTCGGTCACGAAGTTCTAAGACAGAAAGCCGCTCCGATTGAAAATATCGACGAGTCTGTGCGTCAGCTTGCTGCTGACATGATAGAAACCACCAGAGTTTTTGATGGTGTCGGTCTGGCCGGTCCGCAAGTCGGAGTCAGCAAACGCATTGTTGTATTGGATGTACCTGATTATCCGGAATACCGCGGAGGTTCAGTCGGTGAAGCTCTGCTTCTGCCGCAGATGCCTGTCGTTTTAATCAATCCTGAAATCATTTCTTACGGGGATACTTTCAATTCGCTCGATGAAGGCTGTTTGAGCATTCCCGGGATTTTCGGGCCGGTCATACGCCCCGCAAGTATATTTTTGCGCGCCACATTGCTCGACGGCAAAACCATTGAATGTGAATGTGCCGGCTTCCTCGCCCGCGCCATTCAGCATGAATTTGACCATCTTGAGGGATTTATGTTCGTTGACCGCATGACCGAAGATGCCAGAAGATATGTCAATTTTAAATTGAACCGTCTGGAAAAATCCGGCAAAAAGAATAATTTTGAGCGAAAATGCGAAAAATAGAAAAAATAAATTTCCTGAAAGCTGTCAGTTCTGTCTGCGTTTCCCGTGAAATATTTCAAAATCTGAAAGATCAGGGGATTGGCAGAGCATTGCTTCACCTCATCTTTCTCGCTTTTCTGTGCAGCTGTTTCATCATCATCGCCGGAAACGAGTACCTGCTGAAAAGAATTGAAGTCCCGCTGGACAAATTTGAAGAAACCGTAGGCGGCATCGTTATCGAACAGGGCGCGATTTTTCCGGAAAAAGACCGCGACCGCGCATACGAAATCGCCCTTGACAAAAGTATGAAACTGATATATGCACCGAATCTCGGCATTATCAATCCCCAATGGATCAACAAAAACGGTATCACCATTGTATGGGTTCCACGGATGTGGAGCGTTGTTTTCAGTTCGGCAGAATACAGTACCATGCAGGTTTTTACCGGTTTTCCGAACTCATCTCTGCAAGACAAACGCGAAGTAAAAGACATGGATGATCTCATGGCTTATCTGTATAAACGGGGAGAAGCCGCAGATAAAAATGTAAAAAATGCCGACCGCCGCACTTTTTCATTCAGCAGACAGGATATTGAACGCACTTACCTCGGTTGCTTTTTCTTTTATTTCTGGCTCGAATTCTGTGTTCAAACATTATTTGTCACGGTAATATTCAGTCTTTTTTACCGTTTTCTCGGAGCGCGGTCATTCAGCAGGCTCAATTTCAGAGAAATATTTGTTTCCGGACTGTATGCGTCAGTTCCGGCAATGCTGATTGCGACATTATTTCCGGCATTGGATCTGCCGTTTTTTGATTTTACGACCATCTTTTTGATCTCATTCTGCATCTATTTCATATGCGTGCTCAACTTTCTTGAGCGTACTGCACAACAAAATTCAAATCTTACATAGGAGATTTATTATGGATACAAAAGACTTTTTCAAAACTCCGGCATGGTATCCCGCACTGGCAGGCAAAACCCTGATGACCACCTTTGTAAAATTGCGCCCTGCAGCAATCCAGGCTCTGGCTGACGGCATAGAGCAGGACAGCGCGCCTGAATCTCCGGTAAATATGACAATCAAAGATCTGCGTGAAGCCATGTCCAATATCCGCGGCAATTCATTCGTTTTTACAGATTGCTGTGCGCCGACAGATACTGAACGTTTTCTCAACAAAAACGGAGCAGTCTTTTCTGCACCGTCTGCATGGAGAAATCTGGCGTCAAGCCCGAAAATACAGCAAAGTGCCGCCAATGGAGAAGTCGAATACATCTGTATCCGTCCATTCCGCCGCATGAATAAAACAAGAGAGTTCCGCCTGTTTATCCATGAAGGCAGACTCTCAGCAATGAGCCAGTATCATCTGATCCGGCACTTCCGCCGACTGGAAGGCGTAAAGGAAAAATATCTGCTGCTGGCGGAACAATTTGTTGAAAATATAATCTGGATGCTTCCGGTAAAATCTCTGGTCATGGATATATATATAACATCCGATGATGAAATAATACTTATTGATATCAATAAATGGGGAGAACCGACAGCCCCGTTGATGTTGAACACATGGAATCGCGACTGGAGCGAACCTGCAGGTATAATTTTGATGCCGCCGCCTATTCAGATTTCAGGAGATGTCAATATTTCTTTTTAATTTTTTCAGCGTTGAATTTGATTTTTTCCGACTTTGGTTTATATTAAAGCGTTGTTCATGGAGCCTGCAAAACACTCGTTCCGTGATTTTGAAATCAAACCCTGTACAAAAGGATATGCATTGAGTTGCATTAAACATTGTCCGTGATACCATTATCCTTCAATGAAAGGTTGCAGGTGCGTGGTATTGAAATTTGAAGACGACACCGGAAACCTTCCCCCCGGGGATAAGCGAAATAAGGATTGCTTCACAAAATATATGCGAATGCATGAGGCATTTTTATATTGCGGTCAATACTTTTCAGGAAATTGAAAAGGGCATTTCCGACGCTCATTTCATGGAGCAAGATTTCCGTTGCCGTACTTTTTAGCGGTATTGCATGAATACCGGGAAAGGCAGCTAAACATGTTTCAAATTTTTTATAAAGACGACGACACCCTGCGTCAGTTGAGAAATATTCAACCCGGAGCATGGGTAAATATCAGCTCCCCCTCCGGCGCCGAACTCGAAGCCATCAGCAAACTTCTCAATATTCCACTTAGCATGCTCACCGATCCGTTGGACGAAGATGAGCGTTCCCGTATTGAGATTGAAGATGATTACCTGCTGATATTGCTGCGTGTGCCTTACTTTGTAGGCGAAGAGGAAGTTCCGTTCAAAACAGTACCGCTCGGTATTATTTACAGCAAAGACTTTGTGGTTACAGTCGGTGCGCGCAATCCCGCGATCATCCAGGACTTCATTCAGGGCAGAGTAAAAAACTTTACCACCACAAACCGTGAACGGTTTATTTTCCAGATATTCTACCGGGCTGCTCTGCTGTTTTTGAATTACCTGAAAGAAATCAATATCCGCAGTCATGAAATTGAACTTGAATTGCAGAATGCAGTCAGCAACACCGAACTCATCCGTCTGCAATTGCTCGAAAAAAGTCTGGTTTATTTCACCACCAGTTTGAAAGCGGATGAAATAATGATCGGCAGACTTGCCAATATCCGCCAGTTCAAAGTTTCAGAAGAAGATGAGGATCTTTTTGCCGACGTCAGCGTTGAATACCGTCAGGCATTGGAAATGGCAAACGTTTACAGCAACATTTTGAACGGCATGATGAATACTTTTGCTTCAATTATATCCAACAATCTGAATCTGGTGATGCGTATTTTGACATCATTGACAGTGATTTTGATGCTGCCGACATTGCTGACAAGTATGTACGGCATGAATGTATCTCTGCCTATGCATGATCACCCGTACGCATTCTATATCATCATGGGGGCCAGCTTGATATTGGCAATCGGAGCAATCGTCATAATGATAAAGAAAAGATGGATCTGATAAATATTTGACATGATAGAACCGGGCGCGAACAATTTTTTTACACGGTTTTTATGGCTGTTTATTCTGCTGGGTGCATTATTTATGATGTTCCAGCTCCAACAGCTGCCTCTGCGTGACCTCTCGCAGGATGAGGGACTTTTTGCAGCAGTTGCGTCCGAAATGCAAATATCACCTCCGATGAGTATCGCTCACGGAGTGGGCATCAAAAACCGTTATTTCCTGTATCCATTGTTATCTTCTATAATTTCAGAAAATTACGCCCTGCAGTTAAATGCAGTATTGCGTTATCTCAATTTCTTTTTCATAGCTGTCAGTGCAGCTCTGATCGGAATCATTGCAGGACTTACGCGGGATTTCAAAGCAGGTGTCATCGGTGCGGCATTTTTTACTGCAAACGGCTTTATATTCATGCATTCACAAAATGCAAGTTCTCTGATGATGGGATCATGTTTGCTGTTTGCCGCCCAGACTGCATGGATTTACTTCGGTTTTACCAAAGGGCATTGGAACATTGCATGGCTGATCAGTCTGATTCTGGTAAGTGCCGGATTTCTGACCGAAGGGATCAAAATTCCGGTCTATTTTTTCCTGCCGCTTTTTTTCATGCACCGTCCACTGAAATTCGGTTCAAAAATCAACAAAAAAGGATTTGCCGCCGGAATAATCATTCTCGGTGCAGCATTATTGCTGTGGCTGGTTCCGACAGTAACATATTCCAGAAATTTAACATGGGATTATATTCCGCTGGATTACCGGGGCATGGGTAATTTCCTGCTCAACATCATCGTTTCTCCGCTGCAGATAATGTTGCTGATGCTGCCATGGACACTTATTATATGGATGCCATTCTGTGCAGCAATCAAACCTCTGGACAAAACTCCGATATTTTCTCATTACTACCGCTGTATCGTAATCACTGATTTTATCTTCATTCTGTTCAATCCCCTCAGCACGATGAATGATTTTATTTTCACCATCCCGCCATTAGCTCTGTTGTGTGCGATAACATATGATACAGCAGTGCGTCGTTATTCTGTGGAAATGCGCCGTCTGACGCTTCTTTGCTGCTATATCATGGTACTTCTGAGTGCCGGACTTATCCTCTACTGTTTTGTACCGTTTGACACCTTGAAAAACTATGTCGATCTGATGCCGCTCAACAACAATAAAGAGCCTGTTTTCGGAACGATTCTGGCATTTCTTCTCCTGGCCCTGTGGATGTATCATTACAGAAAATACGGACAATTGTGGCTCATTATGTTCCTGACCGGAGTCTGTATCGGATTTTTCTGCCAACTGACATTCATCACCCGCCAAAATGCCGACCGCAGCCGCAGCCAACTCGGCAAAGCGATTCTCCGGATGATACAGCTTGACGGCGGCAATTCAAACGCAATCATTTACAAAAACAACATCCTTGACCTTTACAGTGAATCATATTATATGCAGACAAATGTGCGGAAAATAAATAATTTCGATGCAATAGACAAAAAAGCTCCGGTGATATATCTGCTCACAACCAATTTTCCGCAATACTCTGAACGCACATGGAAAAATCTCTATGAAACAACATACCGCGGCCAAAAACTCTACCTCTGCCGCGGCGAAACTGCCAAACGCAAAGAACTTATCAGCCGCCGCCGACTGCGCAACAATCTGCAGGATGAGGAAAAATGAAAAATAAAGTTATCACCGGTTTATCCTGTGCAGAATTGACCGCCGAACTGAAAAATCTTAATGAAGCTCCATTCCGCGCCAAACAAATCATCGAATGGATATACAAAAAAAATGCATCCTCATGGGACGATATGACCAACTTGTCAAAAGATTTGCGGCAGAAATGCGCAAGCAACTGGCTTTTCAATGCCGCAGAGGTCGCTGAATCAGTCAAATCAGATGACGGTACTGAAAAATTACTGCTGAAACTCCACGACGGTGAATTTATTGAAATGGTTATAATACCGACCGACAAGCGTATTACCTTCTGTTTAAGCACTCAAGTCGGATGCCCTGTCGGATGCCTTTTCTGTGCCAGCGGTCGGAACGGTCTGACCCGCAACCTGACCATGCCGGAAATCATCGGTGAATTTCAAGCCGGATGCTCCGTAATCGGTACATTGCCTGATAATATTGTATTCATGGGCATAGGCGAAGGCCTGCTCAATTTTGAAAATCTCATTGCGGCAATAGAACGGCTGACTTCACAGGAATATTTCGGCATGGGAGTAAGGCGCATTACCGTATCGACCAGCGGTTTTGTCCCGGGAATGCTGAAACTCGCAGAACTCGGCAAGGAACTCAATCTTGCAATTTCGCTGCACGCACCGGATGACGATATACGCAGCAGAATCATTCCGGACAAACTCCGTTATCCCATCGCAGAAATCATGGCTGCCGCCGATGTCTTCCGCGAAAAATGCAACCGCATGCCAACCATCGAATATACTCTTTTGAAAGATATAAATGATTCGGCATCATGCGCCAAAGCACTTGCAGAAATCGCCGCGGCGCATCATACAAAAGTAAATCTGATACCATACAACAACACCGATTGCGGTTTCAGCCGTCCGGCAGATAAAACTATCAGAACATTTGAACAAATACTTGACCGCGCCGGTATTGCCGTTTCAGTACGCCGTGAACGCGGTTCAGACCGCTCCGGTGCATGCGGTCAACTCCGGGCTGAACATCTTTGACACCGTATTCGTAAAATATCTGCCTCGTATGTGCAATTTACAGAAAATAAATCACTTGGCGACTTGAAAAATTACTATTCTCATATTACTTTATTATACAACCAATTTTGAAAGGAGTTTTTATGCTGTCAGGAATTATCATTTTCGTTTTTGTCTTTCTTTTTATTTTCCTCTTCAACAGTTTGATAATGAAAAGAAATATGGTCGATAACGCTTTTGCTGCCATTGATGCCCAGCTCAAAAAAAGATTTGACCTCATCCCCAATCTCGTTGCCGCCGCCTCAAAATATATGGAACATGAAAGCGAAACTTTAAGCAAAATCGCCGAAATGCGCTCAAGTGCATCTTCCGTTGCCGAAAAATCCGCCCTCGACACCAAACTTACCGGCACTCTCCGCAATTTCATGCTGCAGGTCGAAGCATACCCCGATCTCAAAGCCTCTGAAAATATCACCATGCTCCAGAATTCTCTCAATGAAATCGAAGCACAGCTCGCCGCCGCACGCCGTGCTTATAACAGCGCAGTTACCGAATTCAACAATGCAATACAGATGTTCCCCGGCTGTCTGCTGGCGCCGATGATGCATCTTACCAAACGCGACCTTTTTGAAATTCCGGAAGCTGAACGGCAGAATGTCGATGTAAACGCACTTTTTAAACGCTGATAAAATTTTATGCCGCTTTTTGATGCAAATGAATGTGCCGCAAAAGTCTTTGATTCCGACTTGCGGCTGACTATTGAAGAATATGACTGCAAGGTAAATAAATACAAAACTGTCGGCCTCATCATAATGTTTTGCAGTATCGTCTGCTTTTTCATTGAAATGATTTTCGGTTTTGTTGTGCTTGCGGTGGGAATTGCCGTCCTTGTAAGTTCAAATCGCAACCGCCGCAACTTTTTCCGTACAGTCATTATTCCGGAGCTTTTCAAACAGGCAGTACCGGAACTCAAATATGAGCCGGAATCCGGGATAACACGCACAAAATTTCTGTCATACGGTCTTTTTAATGATTTTGACCGCTACAACTCCGAAGACAAACTTTCCGGCAAAATAGGCAAAACAAAATTCACCGCCGCCGAAGTACATATCGAAAAAAAACATAAGGATAAAGACGGAAAAACTCATTACAGTACAATTTTCAAAGGTATTCTCTTTGTTGCCGATTTCAACAAAAATCTCAACAGCCGCACCGTGGTTCTGCCCGATGTCGCTGAACGCTGTTTCGGCAAACTCATCGGCAATTTTCTCCAGAAAATGAACTTTCTTGACGGTTCTCTCGTCAAACTTGAAAATCCGGAATTTGAAAAACTTTTTTCCGTTTACAGCTACGACCAGATTGAAGCCCGTTATATCCTGACTCCGCAAATGATGGAACAATTGACGGAGCTTCGCAAAAAATACAACTCCGATATCCGCATCGTTTTTGAAGATGAACACATGGCTCTCGCCATATCCAAATCATCAGGCTGGCTCGAACCGCCGTACTTCGGCAGACTCGCGAAAATCGAAGTCCTCGAAAAAATCCTCATCGAACTTGAAGAAATTATCAATATTATTGAAGCCCTCGACCTCAATACCCGTATCTGGACCAAACAGTAATTTCAGAATACAGCAATAAACCTTCCTGTCTGACAATAAATTGACGGACAGGAAGGTTGTACTTTTATGCAGTTCAAAAACTGAAAGTTGCGATTTCTCCGGGATTGAGAATGATATTATCAGATTCTACGGTTGTACCGCTGTCACAAATCGAACCTTTTTCGTAACGCATCAAACGGAGTTTCTGCGGAATATCTCTGCCGCTCAAAACACCTTTGCCGATGCGGTTGGCCGGATTGAAAATACGGACAACGGTCCATTCAACATCTCTGTCATAATAAAATGCAGAAACCAGCAATTCATCCGATTCAAGCTCAAACAGAGTTTCATCATATTTGTCTGATTGGATTTCCGGATGCAGAGTTACTCCGTATGCATTGTCGTTCAAACGCGATGAAATATGATGCAATGCATTGCTGTTGGCACCGTCGCCATCCCAGGCGAAAGCAATTCTGCAATCAATTCTGCCGAGCATCTGTGCCTCACGGGTGATGATTTTCGGCCCTGCGCCGGATTGACCGAGATTGCCGACTGCACGCAAAAGAGTGATATCAAAAGATTTTCCATCGGTCGTATGCTCATACAGTCCCTGCGGCATGACGGCAAAATTTCTGCCGTTGTCTGAGATTGAAATATAACCATAATTGCGGCGCAAAGGCTCTGTTTTATCGCGCCAGTTATCCGGTTCATTCATGCGCTCAACCGGAGTGATGTCATGATAAAACTGAGTTTCACGGCAATATTCTTTGAACGGAAACGGAGTTTTGATACGCAGCTGCAGCCGGTGATCACATGCCTTATTGTCAATGCAAATGCGTGCAGCAAAACCACTGTCATCCAATGCGCCGACGATTTGAATTACAACCTTGTTTTCAGCCATTTCCTCTGAATTATGTGCAGCTGGCACAACTACCGATGTCTCAAATTCTGCACTGTAAATTTTACCACGCACACAACGGCTGACTTCATGCCATGCTCCATTGCAACAGACATGGGGAGCTTCTCCGGGGCGGTAATCATATTCATCGCCGATATCGGACATATCGACCAGCGACAGAAAATCTTCGACCGTATATGCCGGAGTACTCAAAACCAGCACTCCATTTTTGACAAACACCGGGATTGCGCAATCGCCGCACGGTTCTGCAATACTTTTTTTGCGGAAAAACATGCTTGAACTGCCGAAACCGCCGCAAACCGGCATCGCTGTATAAACAGTCAATCTGTCGCACAAACGCCCCATCGGTCCGGCAGGAATAAACGGTCCGTTTGTCGTGCTTGCCGGAGCATCTTTAAAGGCGATAAAATCGTGTTCATTACCTTCATTGTCAAGCAATGCATAATCATTGATATTGATATCCGCCGGCAGGACAAAACTGAAATGCCACAATCTGCCTTTATCAACATCACAAGCATTGTGAACAACTGCGACCTTGAGCAGTTCGGCATCTGCTGCAGGCATAATAGCTTTCAGTTCACGGACATTGCTTCTGATCCGGAGCAATCGTTCCGCAACGACCTGCATTGAACTTTCGATCTTGTCAAAACGGACATTCATTTCACGATGCACCGCATCTACGCTGCATCCGCAAATACTGTCATGCGCCTGATTCTGCAAAAGCCATTTCCACGCGTTGTCGAGATGAGTATTATAACGCTCACGCAAAGAAGCATCGGCAAATGCCATTGCAGGTTCAACTATTTTTTCAAGCAGAAACTGAGCTTTTGCGTTACGAATTTTCAAATTGACGCGGCTGGATGATGTCCCGGTCAGAATACGGAAAAATCTTCCGGCAACAAGTTCACCTGAAACCGAAGGCAGCTTATCAATATCAAGATTGTTCCATGCCTCGCGGACATATTCTGCAATCGGAGCTGTTTCCGCAGTAAAACCGGCATTTGATGCATTGAATTTCTCAATCCTTTCCGCCAGATTTTCCTCCGGCAGCAGATGATCGCTGCCATTGACCGCCAGCTGTACCGGCAAATCAGAATACTGTTCAAGGTGCTGCCAGATAACTTCAAGCCTTTCATTGAAATCTTCCTGTTTCTGCGGCAGATTCATCCCCAAACCGTAAGCTCCGGAAATCCAGCGTCCCGTGACCGGATGAAAAACATCCACTATCGCAGAAAGAGCAAGCACTTTGTAACGGTCATTCCGGTCGCGCCAGATAAATTCAGAACGCGGCGGCTCAAGCTGATCTCCGATCCCGCGACAGAAAAAATATGCATCAAAACCGGCAGAATTGAGAATAGCCGGCAAATCCTGATTATGCCCGAAAGCATCCGGAGCATAAGGAATACCCGGTTTACCGCCGAGTTCACGGATCAATTTTACACCGTAACTTATATTGCGGAAAAACGATTCACCGGACGGCATATACATATCCGTCAATACATAAAACGGCCCGAGTTCCAATCTGCCCTGCGCGGCAAATCCGGCAATTTTTTCTTTCCATTCCGGTTTCAGATTGAGAATGTCTTCAACCATGACCGCCTGCCCGTCAGTAAAATAACTGCCGAGTTCGCCGGATTCGAGTTTATCCAGCACGATTTCAAACAATTCAGTCAGATAAACGCTGAATTCAGACTGCGGTTTGTACCACTCTCTGTCCCAATGGGTAGATGGTACTAACAAAAGTCGTTTTTTCATATCAAATCATAGAAGCCTTATTTTGCCTGCCAAATAATATAATATCCGTCTTTGAGTTTTTCCGGTACGCCGTCACCGCCGTTACGGGATGGAACGCCCATATCTTTACGAGAATAAGTAACAACATGTCCATCAAGCATGAGAATATTGATTTTCTGATTGTGCGGATACTGTAAACCGACAAAATCACCGTTTTCAAATTTCATGCTGTCCCATCTGATAGCGGCACCGACATAGTTACTGTCAAAATTTACTATAGTTATGCTGGGAAATTTCCAGTTTGCATAACGGCGGGGAGTCCTATATTGGTTGTCGTACGGATAACTGCCGCCTACACAAGAATTACGAGCATAAGTGTAAGCTTTGAAAGAGGCAACTTTCAGTTCCGGCCAGTCGCCCTGTTTAATGTTTTCAGTTGCTTTGGGCAGACCGCTCGGACAGATATAAGCTTTGGGATTGCCATTGAGGTACGGCAATAAATTACGCATGTAATTTTTGCTGTTTTCAACACTTGCGGGACAGATATAACCGTCATTATCTTCAACATAAAGCAATTCGACAACCCCCTGTTGTTTGAGGTTGCTGACACAATTAGCAGCTCTGGCGCGTTCGCGGGCAGAATTCAATGCGGGGAGCAGCATACCGGCGAGAATTGCGATGATGGCGATGACTACCAGAAGTTCAATAAGGGTGAAACTTCCGATAATATACATTCTATCATGTTGGGTGAGCTTGTTTTTCATATTTTTATCCTTCCTGTTAAGGGGTTGGGTTTATTTACACGGCATAGCCGTAATGAGAACGGCAGAGACAAGGCGGGCAATGTGGGAGTTTTGGGAGTTTTGGGAATTTTGGGAGGTTGCCCGTGACTGCACTGCAGTCAAGCTGACAGATGCGCTGACGCGTGAAATGAGTGTAGTGCATGAGTCCGGTCGGAGCATCAGCTCCGCAGATTTTTGTTTGACTGCAGTGCAGTCAGCTGTACTTTTTCTCAAACTTCACATTTTATACGGCACGCGTTGTTCAGGCGGCACCGCACCCGCGCCAGAGCGCCAACTTCAGATGATGTATATTATAACATTCAAATTGCATTTTTCAAGCGTATCGTACTTCCTATACGACATTATCTGCTGGCGAAAATATATTTTTTGCCTTTGGCATCAGGTGCGCCGATACCGCGTCCGCCTTTGAAATCTTCGGCTTTGAATGCGGCAATATGACCATCCTGAAAGAGAACATTTGCGCTGTCTTCATGGCGATATTCAGCACCGCGGGAGCGTTTGACAGCAGCATTGTAATTGACTGCCTCCCATGTTCCCTGCGCAACATTACCGTCAAAAATCATAACGTACAGTTCAGGATTTTTGGTACCTTCAAACTTGCGGGCTTTGCCGTGCCATGTTTTGAATGGCGCCCAGCCGCCGATTGATGAATTGCGGAAATAAGTTCCTTCAATACAAACTTTTCCGGCAGGGACTTCGGGCCAGTTGCCTTTGCCGATCTTTTTGGCATAAGGTGCATCTTTGGCTTCGGGGCAATAAAAAATATCCATATTGCCTTTGGCATACGGAATCCGCAATCTTGCATGACCTTTGCCGTTGACTGAATTCGGGCAGATATAGCCGTCATTGTCGTTGGCATACAGCTGTTCGATGACATACAACTGTTTGAGGTTGCCGGTACAGCTTGCTGCCAATGCGCCCTCTTTTGCATTGACTGCGGGGATGACGAGTGCGGCAGAAACGGCACAGATCACCATGACGAGAACGAGTTCTGAAAATGTAAACTGTTTTTTCATTTTCCCTTCCTTTCTGGTTTATTTTTTGTTTTGATAAACATCTACTCTGTCGATATAGATAACACTTTCCCGATTATTATTTTCAAAGAAAAGTTTACCGTCAAATTTGAAATGCACCCGGATATTGAAAGGTTTGCTGCGGTCAACATCTCCGAGATATGCCAGCAATATCTGAGCCACCCAGCTGTTGGTCATATAAATATAACAGTTATTGCCTTCCGGCAGCAGGATATCTTTTAATTCGATCCATTGCCATTTATTTTCAAGAAGCTGTTCGCGGGTGAGTTTCCAATGATAAATCTCTTTATTCTGCGACAAACTGTAAATACCGCATGATTGCGGCAGACGGTGAGTTCTGGCACCCTTGTCAACAAGAATTTTGATCGAGCTGCCGTATTCAGATGTCGCATCAGGAACAACATTTACTGAACTGCCGATAGTGGAAATCTCATCCGCATAATAACTGGTAATATTGTACAGCGGATCTTTTTCAACCTTGCGTGGAGTACGCGGCAGAGCCAGCAAAGTGGCACAACGCTGCTTGATGCGGTCAAATTGTGTACGCGGAGTCAGCGGAGCATTGCGTTTCAAACTTTCATCCCATGTTACCCAGAAGCGGTTGCGTGCAGTTTCCGCAATTTTCTCAAGATTTTTCTCCGTACTGCGCTGATATGCTCCGAGAAATTCAAATCCGAGCAGCCGGTCGATGCCGAGTCCGGCGCGATTGACACGGAAAGTAAGTTCCTTATCTCCGGCGACAGCAGCGCGGGCTTTATCAAGTTCAGCCTGCATTTTAAGATTGGATTCGAGGTCGATATAAGAAAAATCAACTCCGGATGCAAACCAGCCGATGACCGCTTTTTTTCTGATCGCAAGTTCATGCAGGATATCACGGTAAGCGCGTACATATTTTGCCGCCGCACCGTAATATTTCGCATAAAAATCATCAACGATTTCCTTGTAATCAGTGCGGTACGGGTCGGCAGCATATTTGGTCAGAAGATAATATTTCAGTTCCCACATATCGGAACTTGCGGGACTTTCGGACTCACAGAATACACCTTTTACATTACTGTCTGCATAAAATTTATATGCTGACGGAATATAATATTCGCTGGGATAAGGCCCGCCGTTCATATCCCCGTAAGTGATTGCATAATCCCAGATATAAACATGTTTGGCAAATTTTTTCCATGTTTTGAATGCTTCGGAATAAACTCTATCATTGGCGGCGCCGGTTATCTGATTGCTGCCGGTATTGCAGATGCGGACGATCACATTGTCGCGTGCTTTCAGAGTTTTGGGCGGAGCAGAATTGTATTGATAGGCGAAAAACTGCAATTTGATATCCGGATAAACTTTTTCCACGCGTTCAGCGATGTAATTCACAAAGTCAATCATCACGCCGGACTGATTTTCTTTTGCCGCGAGAGCTGAACAATTTTCACACATGCAGTAACGGCTGTTGTCATTGTGCGAAACATCATAAATACGCGGCGCATCCATACCGTCTTTGGCGTATTTTTCATTGGTTTCTTTGATATTGTCCAGAACGAGTTTTGTAAAAAATTCACGCAGTTCAGGATTGGTCAGACAAAGCTGTCCGGAATGTTGCCCACCGTAACGCTCCCCATTTCGCAAACTGTAAAAATGAGGATATTTTTTCATATATTGAGCCGCAGGCAGATAACGGTCAAATGTATGACATGAATACGGAGGTCCATAATCAAATGAGCCGCCGAATTTCTTTTCAAACGGTTTATCTCCACCTCTTGACATCCCGCGTGAAACAGCGTAATAACCACCATCAGGCTGATAAGCAATACCAATGTAAATATCACGCAACTCAAAACGGAATTTGAAAACTTTGTCGATACCTGATGCTTCAACAACTTTTTTAGCAGGAATATAGGTACACGCCGGAGTGAAAAAACGGACATCAAGAACTCTTTCAATAAAGTCAAATGCACCATAAAGCACGCCGCGTGTGCCGCCTCCATTGATAATAATATCTTTCCCGATTTTCCTGACAACAAACGAATCTGCCTCCATTTTGCTGCGGCTGAATCCGTTTTTGATTGCCAGATCACTGTCGCCGACATAAATATTTCTGATAACATCGCCGTCAACAATAATACCGTCTGCACATTTTTCAATATATTTTTGAAGCTCCTCTGCCGCAGTTTTTTCGGTAATGTGCGGTTTTGCCGGAGTTATGATTTCCGGATTTTTGAGTTCACATTTACAACAGCAGCCGCCTATACAGAGTGCGGATACAACTGCAGTAAAAACAGATTTCATTTTCATATATTCTCTCCTTTAATTGGTTATAACAACGCGGTCGATGTAAATGCGGCTGGGCTTGCCGTCATTGTAATACAAATCGCCCTCAAATTTCACATGAATATGTGCGGTAATCGGCTTTTTGCGGTCAACAGGAGCAATATTGTTGAGCGGTATCTGAACTTTCCAGCTGTTTGTGAGCCACAGATAACAGGCTGAATCAGGAATTTTTACATTGGCGACTTTTATCCACTGATACTTGTACGGGCTGAACTTATCTTTCTGGAAAACTCTGGAAACGATACCTTTGCGGTTGCCTTTGTCATACATTCCGAAAGTCATGGGGAACTTATAAGTTTTGCGGTTTTGATCAGTATCAATCATCAAAGCAACTCCGATCGGGGAATCTTTATCCTTGACAATAGTCATTTCGCGGCCGATAACGAGCGGCATCTCACCGGGAGTGATATCGACATGCGGCACTTTGGCAAAAAGCGGATCCGGCTCAAAATCAATCAGCATCATATCAATATTGGCAAAACGCTGAAGAATTTTCTGTTTATTTGCAGGAGTGATATAACCGAAATATTTCAAACTTGCGTGCCATGAGTTGAGAAATCTTTTCCGTACAGCAGGAATGTCGTAGGGGAAATCCTTTTTGGGCTTGGAAGTTATTTTCGCAAATTCTGCGATATAACGGCGGTGAGCTTCGTATGAAAGCAGTCTGTCCAACCCCATTGAGGCTTTGTTGATTCTGAATTGCAGTTCGCTGTTATCGCCTGCAGCTTTACGGGCTTGGGCAAAAAGTTTCTGACATTTATCCATTGTCGCATAGTCGATAAATTCAAAATCTCCGTTATTGGGAACCCAGCCGATGACGGTACGCGGTTTTTTGGATGCTTCATAAAGCGCGCGGCGGACGGCGGCGATATATTTACCTGCTTTGCCGTAATATTTGTCGCAGAAATCGTCCAGCAGAGCATCAAAATCTTTGCGGTAGGGGTCAACGATATACTTTGACAGCATATAGAATTTAAGCTCCCACATATCAGAATAAGCCGGAGCTTCAAGTTCCCAGAACTGCCCCTTGAAGCCGTTGTCGGCATAGTATTTGAAGACAGAGGGATAACCGAATTCACTCGGATACGGCAGTCCGCATGCATCCTGATAGATGATACCGTAATCCCAGACATAAAGTCCGTTTGAAATTTGTTTCCAGTTGTTGACAGTTTTTACAAATTCAGGATTTGAAGGCGCACCGGTGATCTGGTCACTGCCTGTATTGCATACACGGACAATGATATTGTCGTCGGGTTTGACAGTTTTGGGCGGTTCAAGACAGGCAGTGTAAGCGAAAATCTGCAATTTGATATCGGGATAAATCTTTTTTACTTCACGGGCTATCCCGTTTGAAAATTGAATCATCAAGCCGGAATTGTTCTCTGCTTCTGCAATCGGTTTGCAGGTTTTGCAGCGGCAGAAACGGCCATTATCGTTACTTGAAATATCATAAATAAGGGGAATTGCGCGCCCCTCTTTTTTAGCCTGAGCGGTAGTTTTTCTGATATTGTCAAGAATCAGAGAGAGGAAGAATTTTTTCAGTTCGGGATTGGTCATACAGAGCTGACCTCTGGTCTGGCCGCCGTAACGTTTTCCGTCTATTTCGCTGAAGAAATGCGGATGGGTTTTAAGATATTTTGAAGCGGGGATATAACGGTCGTAAGTGTGGCAGAAATACGGAGGCCCGTAATCAAATCCACCGCCGAATTTCGCTGTGATCGGGCGTTCGCCGTCGCGGGACATCCCGCGTGCCATGGCAAATCTGCCATCATCAAGCGGGAGCTGGGTTTTGCCTGCAATAAAAATATCCCGCATCGGGAAAAAGAAATCAAACTTTTTGTCAACTGAATTGACCCTGATATCCGCTTTTTCCGGAACATAAGTTACAAGCTGGGAAAGGAAACGGACTCCGCAAACATTTTCCAGAAAATCATAAACTCCGTAAATCACACCGCGTGTACCGCCGCCGTTGATAATGATATTTCTGCCGCATTTTTTGATAATAAAGGAATCATCTTTCATCGTTTTCCGTTCAATTCCTTCAAACAATGCATCCGCAGTATCGCCGATTTGGATCCGGCTGATTTCAGTGCCGCCGACGAAAAGTTTATTGACAGATTGTTTCAAATACTTTTCAAGCTCAACTTTTGCGGTTTTTTCGGTAATTTTCGGATTTGCCGGGATAACGACATCAAGCGCGTACAATCCGCAGCATGATGCAACAGCAAAAAACGCCAACAATGTTTTGATTTTTTTCTGCATGATTTTTTCCTTTATATAAATTTCAGTTATAATGTTCCAAGATCGACAAATTCACCGCGGTACAACTTCTGCACCCTCTCAAAAGGCGACCGCGTTTCATCAACCGCATAATCCAGCACGTCTTCGACCATCTTCCGGATATTGCCGATAATATAAGAGTGTCCGGCATTGACGCCGAAAACTTCAAACATCGAAATCAAGCCGAAATCCGCCGGAGCTTCAAGCCCGATACGGGAGGCACACCATTGCACGATTTCTCCGACTTCGGTATCAAATGACAAAATCGCCGTACCGTGCGGTATATTGCGCAAACAATCCATAACTGCATCAGATTCTTTGTGATGAACCGTAAAACTGTCAATCATTTTCAATCCGGAATCAGAGAGCGCATTGAACAGCCCTTTTTCCGTCTTCAAAACATGCGGCGCAGTATGTTCACGACCGATATAGATGATATTTTTATAGCCCGCGGCGGCAATTTTCCAAACCGCAAGTTCCGCAAATTGAGCCTGGTCATGCATGAAATAACACTCTTCAGACATATCTTCAATATATGGAGAAATATGTATCACTTTGCAGCCGTCAGCCCGCAGCTGCATAAAAAGTTCCGTATTGACCGGCTCAATCGGTGATGCGCTGATTATCACGCTGGCAAAATTATGCTGTACCGCATTCTGCAGGAAAAGCCGTTCTTTTTCCGGCGACTGATGATCCAATGTTGCATCATAAATACTGAAAAGCCATCCCTCATTCAAATACCGGTCACGCACCGCGGCAAGTTCCGACATAAAAACTCCGTTCAACAGAATCGCTCCGATGCTTTTGGTGCGTTTCTGATAATACGACTCATGACTGTCAAGCACAAAATTGCCTTTACCTCTGACCACGCGGATGATGCCGTTTTTTGCCAATTCATCAAACGCCCGCTTCACAGTCGTTGCGCCGCATTTGTAATGTGCCGCAAGTTCACGCAATGTCGGCAGTTTGCCATTTTTCACAATCCGTTTATCTGCAATATCTTCACGGATCATATCAACAAGTTTCATACATGTTCCTCTTGTTCCGTTTTTGTTCCATTTTTGATAATTTATACCACATTATTACACTTTTCAAGAATAAGTGCATAAAAAACATACAAAATATTTTATGCAACCGTTTGCATAAAATAATAACCGTGTTATATTAACTGCAAATAATAAAACATTACAGCCGGACAAAATGAAACAAAAAATCACCATCAAAACCATCGCACAGCAAGCAGGAGTTGACCCTGCAACTGTTTCCCGCGCGCTCAATCCTGCCACCGCATCCCTTATCAGCGAAAAAGTCCGCCAGAAAATACGCATGATATGCGATGAATTCGGTTATCGCCCCGCTTTGAGCGGCAGAACCGTTGCCACCGGCAAAACGTTCAAAATAGGACTTATTCTCGGCAGAATGGCAAAAGATTTTTCCGCGCACAACTTCGCGCGCATCATCTGCAGCTTGAGCGCAGAATTGCAGAAACACGATTATGCTTTGACCATTCTCCGGGCAAATCTCAAAAAAAATATGGATGAGCAGGTTTGCAATTTTCTGATGTCAGGAATCGCCGACGGCTACATCACCGGTCCGTCGATGCTCGGCTCAAATGTCTTCAGTCTGCTGCAGAAATTGAATACTCCGTTCCGCATTATCTGCGACAGACACAATCTCATTCCGTCAGTACACCATGTCATACGCGACAATTCAAAGGCACTTCAAACTGTCTGGCGCAGCATTCCGGCACCGGATACCGGAAAAACTCTGTTTTTCTCCCACGATATTCCGTCAAACAATGTTCCACTTGCCGATATAAAAGAGGCGGCACAGCAAATTTTCAAGTGCGATATACCTGTTAAAACTCTGCTTTACCGCCGCGATACGACTTTCAATGCCATGGAATACCGTGACGCATTCAAAACGGCGATGGCAAATATTGATTTCATAAAAAAATTCAAAGTCATATGGTGCGAGTCCGATTTCACCGCCGCCGCGCTGCTCGATGTACTCGAAAACTCCGGCATAACCGTCGGTAAAGATATATTACTCGTCGGCTCCGGCGACCTTGAAAATTACAATGAAGACTGCGCCCGGCCCGTCATCAGCACCATAAATATGAATGAAGAACTCATCGGCAAGGCACTTGCTGATTCACTTATCAGCGAAATAAACGGCAAAACTCCGACCGATATTACAATCGAATCAAAATTTATCCCGCGAAAAACTTTTCCCATAAACAATGAGGTCAAAATATGAAAAAAGAAAGATTTTTCCCCGAAGATCACCGCTCATTCTGCTGCGGTCCGCTGTCAATCAATATCGACCGTTTCGGCGGCATAGAATCAATGCATCTGCTGAATATCCAGAATTTTGAAGGCAAACTCTATCCCGCACGCCGCGCATGGAAACTTTTCAGCCGCGACGGCAAAGTACTGAACCGGCCGTATATTTATCCCGCCATCCGTTTTTTCAGCGAATATGAGGACGGCACAGTACGCGCCTTCTTCCCTGAATTTCCAGACATATATCCGTCCGCAGTACTCAGCGCAAATTACAATCTGTCATTGCGCGAAAACGGGTTTACTATCGAACTTGATACTGTCAGCCAAAAGCAAAAGAAATTCATCGCCGCCTTTACCAAAGCATCTTTTTTTGACCAGAAATTTGAAGACAAATCAAACTACAATCAGCTGGCGCATGAAGACATCTGGCTGCCGCCGGAACTGCATGGAGAGGATTTTGATGTAAATAAACCGTTTGCCGACGGCAGGATCGACCTTGACCGCTCCGAACCGTTTTTTGATGAAGCGGACAACACTCTGATTTTTGCCATCCACGCTGCTGCACCGTTTTTTGAAAAAGATATATTCATCGCCGTCAGTTCTACTGAAAAGCTCAATTTTGCCGCAGACCTCAATCAATGGACCATCAAAAGCAGTTTTACCGGCAGTGAAAAAGTAATTTTTTCTCTCGGCATAGCAGAAAAACGCAGTCAGGCAATAGAAATTGCGGCACAAAATCTCAAACTTCACACAGAAAACATTGCCGCTCACACTGATCCCGACCGTTTTCCGCGCACTCCGCAGGTGGAAATCGGCAATATGCCCGCAGCATCAGAATTCATCAAAATCATGCCTTATTTCCAGCGTGCGCTATCTCTGGCGGAAACCGGGAATGAAATCGCCGTCCGCGCCGCCGCCAATAAATTCGGCTTTTTCGCATTCTGGGACCACATCTATCCTCTGCGCGATTTTCTCCTCTGCGGTGAAACTGAACTCGCGCGCAAAGGATTGGAATACATGCTGAACTATCCGCATTGGGATACAAACTCTTTTGTAATGATGCATCTGGCAATAGCACTCAATGAATATCTCGCATTTGACAACAATGCTGATTTGCGCCGCAGATTCATGGAGCCGTTCAAAAAAGCGTTCCGCTTCACCCTGACTCTCGCCGATGAAAAAACCGGACTTATCCGTTACGGACTTGATACAGCTGTGGACATTATGCCGGAACTCGGTCTTGACGGACTTTTCCGCGCCTCATGCATCAACGGCTGGTGGTATGACTGCTGCTGTGCATTGATAAATTTTGCCATTGCAGAAAACGATGAAGAATTTGCCGCCGAAGTCAGTCTGATCGAAAACAAAATATCACAGAATTATGTCAAAGTATTTTTCCATGAACAAGCCGGTTTCCTGAAAGCCGCCGTCGGAGAAAATTTTGAAGAGATGAACTGCAATGTTTTCCTCCAGACCAAAACAATTGCCGCTGATTACATCCACGGCTCATGGCTCTTCCGGCAAATCCGTCTGCCGATGGCAGATTATATCATGAAACATCTGCATCACCCCATGGGCCTTTCTGCAGTAACATACGACAGCGAAGCCCCCGCAATCTACCTGAAAGGAACCCGCATGAATCAGCACCTCGGTCATTCATGCAAACTGCTCCGTTCCGCTGACCGCACAGACGGAGTCGATCACCAGCTTGGCAATTACCTCTATACTTTCGCTCAAACCCTGAATGCTGTTGAAACATTCAATTACAGTTATTGTCCGGGCGATCAAACACAGCGTGCCGACTGGCAGGCATTTTCCGCTTCTGCGGCAGCACAGGCGATCATTCAGGGCAAAATCGGTCTTGTCTGTCATCAGGGCGGCATCCATTTCGTCCCTGCAAACGACAATACCGTATGCCGTATCAGCAATCTCCACTTGAAACAGCGCAAATACTCTGCCGATATCACAGGCGGCGGCAGTTTTGCAGAAATAACCCTCAACGGGGAGAAACTTTCCGGCTCGATGCAGCTCCCGTCAGATATGCTGAAATCCGACAATCATCTGGATATCAAACGCACCTCAAACAATCCGGGCTGCATCACTCTCATGTGGGCTCTTGACACAGAAATCTCTGATGTTAAAAGTGATAAGGATTCTCTGCAATTCCGTATCAACAATACAGTTTTCAGCAAAATGGAATTTTATGCCCCGTCTGATGCCAAAATAACCGTCAACGGGAGAGAAGTCAATGCCGATTATGATGCTGTCACGCACCGGCTATGGTTCAGCGACATACTCAGGAAAAACGATATTGTCAAAATATCTTAAAAACAGTAAAATTTAAAAATTAAATTTGACTTTACCGGTTCATGTGATATATTATTATATGGATTGAGTTCGTTTTGCCTTGAAGTTGTTTACATAAATTTTTCTGCGAGGAAACGCCATGGGATATTATTACAATTATTTCTACTACGAATATACTGCACACAAAGAGGAAATTCTCAAAGATATCACTCTCGGCGGAGAATATAATGAAGAAGCAGATATGTATGTTGAACGCGGAGGAAAAGTTTACCGCATAAAAGTTTACAATGATTGCCTGCTTACTGTAAACGGCTATGCTGAAGATGTTGATGTCCGTGGCGGCGAAGTTCACATTTCCAAGAACGGCGTTCTCGCAAAATCACATTCATGGGCCGGCATAACAATATTTGAAAGCGGAAAACTCGAAGAATTTACAGTAATTGATGGCAGTCTGAAAGCAACCGGCGGAAATCTGTACGACACCGTTCAACTCGGCGGCACAATAACCGTTGACGGCAGCGCCACTGCCGATCATACCGTCATAAAAGGCGGTGAAATGAAGGTTTACTCCACTGCATACAATACAACTGTTTCAGGCGGTGATATGTATGTTTACGGAACCGCAACCAATACCACCGTCACCGGCGGCATTCTGCATCTTCACAAAAAACATACAGGAACTATTTCTGTTTCCGGCAGCGGCAGAATAATCGCAAACGGCAATACTGTTATAACAATGACCGTCAACAACAATGCAAAAAACTCATACATCATCAATAATATGGCCAAGATTGAGGGAACTCATGTTTATTACGATGTTTCGGTCAAAGAATCACAGGGAGCCGGAAAATATAAACTTGCAGCGAACAGCAATCTCACCGAACTTATGGTACAGATTTCCAATACCGGATTTCTGCTGCAGGCAAACGGCGCAAAATTCAAATACAAAGAACGATATTACTATCTGCAAAAAGAAGGCAGCTCCTGGGGCAATCTGCATCTGATAATCAAAGCAAATCCGGCAAAACCGACAGTAAAAGCCTCCACAACAAAATTGACTAATCAAAATGTCACCCTGTCAGGAAAAGCAGCACAGGATACAACTCTGCAATATTCCACAGACAATAAAACCTGGAACAGCCTGCCTTCCAATTCATTTACTGCAACCTCAAACGGTACTTATTATTTCCGCGTCTTTGATAATGAAATAACCAGTCTGATTTCCTCCAGCACAAAAGTAACAGTAAAAAATATTGACAAAACAAAGCCGACATTAACTTATACCGCAAATGTTCACGAAAAAAAATACAATATCAGATATACTGTTTCTGCCAAAGATGCTTCCGGCATCAAATCAGTACAATACAAACTAAACAACGGCAATTGGACAACCTTTGACCCGAAAAAAGCATTGAAAATCACACAGAACGGTTACTTGTATATAAAAGCCATTGACAAAGCCGGCAACGAGACAACTCAAACTGTTAATATCAATTTCATCGCTGCAGCACCGAAAAACAACTGGACCGACCTCAAAAGCAAAGGTGATGCGTCAGCAGAATTGAATAAAAACATAGCATACACATCATTGCATCATGATTTCACAGTCACAGGCTGGGTCGGAATTGATGATGACAGGGATTATCACAAAATCGAACTCTATGATGCCGGAAAATACTTTTTTGACCTCTCTGCTGATGACAAAACCAAATTCACCATTTACAAACTCGTTTCAAAAACCAAAAGAGGTGTTACCACATACAGTTTGAAATCTCTGCAGTCAACTACGCTCAAAAAACCGAAAAATGCAGCAGAGTATTCAGCTTTGACCAAAGGTCTGCTCCTCGAAGAGGGAACTTACTACATCTCAATGACCTCCACAAACGCAAAATCAGGCGGCGGCGCAGATTACACAATATCAGTCAACAGCACATCTTCCATTTATTATGAACAGAGCAATGAGGGCAATGTCGATGATTGGACGGATATGAAAACCAAAGGCGCAGCATCAACTTCTCTCCTCTCCGGAGATATCAGCAATATCAATGGATGGGTCGGATTCGGAGATGCTGTCGATTACTGCAAAATCACTCTGGCTGAAGCCGGCAAATACAGCTTTGACCTCTCTGCTGATGACAAAACCAAATTCACCATTTACAAGCTCGTTTCAAAAACCAAAAGAGGTGTTACCACATACAGTTTGAAATCTCTGCAGTCAACCACGCTCAAAAAGCCACAAAATGCAGCAGAGTATTCCGCGTTGACCAAAGGTCTGCTCCTCGAAGAGGGAACTTACTACATCGCCATGACATCAACCAATGCAAAATCAGGCGGCAATGCGAACTATTCAATAGCTGTAAACAACTCATCCTCAATTTATTACACCGCGAGCAATGACGGTGCCGGAGATGATTTGACCAATCTGAAAACCGCCGGTATCACTCTGGGAGACAAAGATAAATATACAGTAAGCTCCGCCAATAAGTCCATGCAGATAACCGACTGGGTCGGATTCGGCGATAATGTCGATTACAAAGAGTTGACTCTGGACGGAGTTGCAGTTCTCAATTTCGCAGTAAATGCATCCGACAAAACCAAATTCACCATCTACAAACTCGTT
Source organism: Victivallaceae bacterium (assembly GCA_045538635.1). Classification (GTDB taxonomy): domain Bacteria; phylum Verrucomicrobiota; class Lentisphaeria; order Victivallales; family Victivallaceae; genus RGIG5270. The sequence goes on along the minus strand of JAZSRU010000156.1, from coordinate 954 downwards.
TCAAAAACCAAAAACGGTGTTACCACATACAGCTTGAAATCATTGCAGTCAACCACTCTCAAAAAACCGAAAAATGAAACAGAGTATTCAGCAATCACCAAAAACCTCCTGCTGGATGATGGCACATATTATATTGCTATGACTTCAACAAACGCCAAATCCGGCGGCAATGCCTCTTACAGCATCAATCTCAATTACAGCGAATTCCGCCTCACCGAAGTCCAAAAGAGTATGTCAGACAACAGTGATGACTCATGGAAAAAAGCAGTTGCCACCGCCCCCGTCACCTCTGTCAACAATTGGGTCGGTTACGGCGACAGCGCGGATTATTTCAAATTTGAAGCCAATGATTCCGGCAAAATATACCTCGACTGTTCTGAAGAAACACTGGCGGCATTAAAAGCAAAAGAGATAAAAATATCATGCCTAAACTCCAAAGGCAAAAGCGTATCTATGACTCTCTCCGAGGATTTGTATATCAGCAAAAAAAATATCTCCGCAGGTACTTATTATCTCGGTGTCCAATGCACCAATGTCAAAAAATACGCCACCGAATACGATATCAATATTACTATTGCCTGATATCAGCCATGCCGGCGGCAGAATTCATCAATGAGAGTTCTGGCGATACTGCCATGACGCGGAATATCCGGAAATTCATCAGTGCCGAACCAACCGGCATCAGTAATCTCTCTGCCGTCAACGGCAATTTCCCCGGATGCATATTCTGCAAAAAATCCGGTCATCAATGAATTTGGAAACGGCCATACCTGACTTGAAAAATAAGAGATATTCTTTATTTCAATGCCGACTTCCTCGCGCACCTCGCGGGCAACTGCACTTTCAAGAGTTTCCCCCGCCTCAACAAAACCTGCGACCAGTCCGTAAAGTTTTTCTTTGAACCTGGCATTATGCGCCAGCAGCAGTTTTTCTCCGCGCCTGACCGCCACAATC
>JAZSRU010000111.1:0-6706 GCA_045538635.1 Victivallaceae bacterium | reverse complement strand
GATGTTCGGACGCAAAGTCGCAAAACTCATCATTGAGAAAGGATGCTGAAAATGCGTACTTTTGCGGAACGCCTTGAAATATTCAGAAGTTCCGATCTCTATCCGGTTGTAAGTTCAGAATTCTGCAACGGCCGTGATGTTTGCGATATTGTCGCAAACATCGCCGCCGCCGGAGCGAAAATCGTGCAGATCCGTGAAAAAAATCTTTCCGACTGTGCCATGTTTGAACTGGTGCGGCAATGCAAACACATTACTGATAATCATAAAATGCTGCTGATTGTTGATGACCGTGTGGATATTGCCATTGCCGCCGGAGCGGACGGAGTTCATCTCGGACAGGAAGATTTTCCTCTTGCCGAAGCGAAAAAACTGGCACCGGAAATGATTTTCGGAGTTTCGACCCACAATGCGGATGAAATACAGAAAGCACTCGCAGACAATTGTTCATACCTGAATATCGGTCCGGTTTTCCCGACTAAAACAAAAAGTGTTGCATGCGGAGCTTTGGGACTGGCAAAAGCAGAAGAACTCAAGGAACTTGTCAATTGTCCTTTTTCGATCATGGGCGGTATCAAAGAACATCATCTGGAGCTTTTAAGCTCCAAAGGCTTCAAGCATATTGCCATGGTAACAGAGATAACTCAAGCTCCCGATGTTGAAACTAAAGTCAAACAGCTCCGCAAAATCATGAAAGACTGCCGCCATGACTGATATCAAACCTGCAGTTTTAACGATTGCCGGAAGTGATTCAGGCGGCGGAGCCGGAATTCAGGCGGATTTGCGAACTTTCAACTTTTTCAAAGTTTACGGCTGTTCCGCCATTACCGCTGTAACTGCTCAAAATCCGGATAAGGTAAACAGAGTGGATATTCTGCCGCCGGAATCGGTTGAAAAACAGATTGAAACCGTACTTGCAGCATTTCCGGTGTGCTTTGCCAAAACCGGAATGCTCGCTTCGGAACAAACGGTTGAAAGCGTGGCAAAAATTATCCGGAAATATGATCTTCACCTGATCGTTGACCCGGTAATGGTTTCAACTTCCGGCACAAAACTGCTGGAAGATACGGCAATTTCTGTCATGCAGAAAAAACTTTTGCCGCTCGCCGACTGGATAACTCCGAATATTCCGGAGGCAGAACTGCTCTGCAGCCGCCAACTGACAACTCTTTCCGACCTTGCCGAAGCTGCATTGGAGCTTCATGAGCAATATAAATGTAATTGCCTGCTGAAAAGTGGTCATGCCATTACTTCGGAACATGCCGCAGATATTGTCTGTTATCAGGGCAAACTGTTCCGCCTGAGTTCGCCCGCAGTCAAAATAAACGGCAATACCGCGCATGGTACCGGCTGTACTTTGAGTGCGGCATTGACTGCAAATCTTGCCACGGGCAAAAACTGGCGGGAGGCATTGATTGCAGCAAAAGCATTTATTTTCGGTTCTCTTTGCGGCAATGTGAAACTGAGCAGCTCACTTGCTCAAATGTATCCGCCGGAGAAAAACTGTTTATCTGAAATAATTTTGGAGGATTTATGACACAAATGGAATATGCCCGCAAGGGAATCATCACTCCTGAAATACAACATGTTGCCGATACAGAACAACGCTCTGCACAATTCATTTCCGAAAGAGTTGCCGCCGGAACTGTTGTTATCCCGGCAAATATCAATCACAAAAATCTGATTCCGTGCGGTATCGGACGCGAACTCCGGACAAAAATCAACGCCAATCTGGGCAATTCAACTCTGTCCAGCTGCCCGGGAGCAGAAAAAAGCAAACTTGCCATTGCTCTTCATTACGGAGCAGATACAGTTATGGATTTGAGTACGGGAGGCGAAATTACTTCCATCCGTCAGGCAATGCTCGAACAGAGTTACGCGCCGCTGGGAACTGTACCGATTTATGAAATCGTTGCCCGTTACGGCAGCAATGATTTTTCCGAAGACAAAATCCTTGCCGTCATCAGGGAGCAGGCGGAACAGGGCGTGGATTATATGACTATTCATGCAGGATTGCTCCGCAAATATGTTCCGCTTGCGCTGAAACGGAAACTCGGTATCGTCAGCCGCGGCGGAGCATTACTGGCAGCTTGGATGCAGGAAAATAAAAAAGAAAATCCATTTTATGAAGCATTTGACGAAATTCTGGCAATCTGTCAGCAATATGATGTAACCTTGTCGCTGGGTGATGGCTTGCGTCCCGGATGTCTGGCAGATGCTTCTGATGAAGCGCAGTTTGCTGAACTTGACACTCTTGGTGAACTTGTTTCCCGCTGCCGTGCCGCCAATGTCCAGTCAATGGTGGAGGGACCGGGACATATTCCGCTTGATCAAATTCAATACAATATGGAACGGGAACGCCGGATATGCGGCGATGCGCCATTTTATATCCTCGGTCCGGTAGTCATTGATTGCGCTCCGGGATATGATCATTTTGTTGCGGGAATGGGTGGTATGATGGGAGCATATTACGGAGCGGCAATGCTCTGTTATGTAACCCCGAAAGAACATCTCGGACTGCCGAATGCCGATGATGTCCGGCGTGGAGTTGCCGCCTTCAAAATAGCCGCCCATGCCGCAGATGTGGCATTGCACAAACCTGGCAGCCGAGAACGCGATGATGCAATTTCCGATGCCCGTGCAAAATTTGACTGGGAGAAACAGTTTGAACTGGCACTTGATCCGGAATGGGCGAGGGAACTGCGCAATCAGGCATTACAGGAAAGTTCAGCTCCAAGTCAGCATGGTTCAGAATATTGTACCATGTGCGGCCCTGATTTCTGTTCTGTGCGTTTGAGTGCCAGATTGAAAAAAACAAATCAATAATACATTTTAAACATAATATCTGATTATGAAATATTTTTCACCACTCATTTTCAGGTAATTTCAAACAAAGAAATAAAAAAACGGAATTTCAGACAGCCGCAAAGGTCGTGTCTGAAATTCCGTATATATAGCAATGTCAGCCCATTTCCAATGCCTCCGGGGGCAATTCCGAAAGTATTTCTCTGATCGATTTGTCATGAGTCTGATTTACCTTGGAATTAAGGATCGCTTCAGCAAGTTCTTTTCCAGTTTCATCAAAACCATATTCTTGTTCATCTTCACCATCTTCAGTTCTCCATGTAAAAATATAGCAGCAAGAACTCAACTGATAACTTAATCCCTCGTAATCAAAAAATAAATCATCCTTTTCAGGATTATCAAAGCACTCATAAAATTTGTCCAATGCTGTTTTTACTTCCATTTCCATATTAAATCCTTTCACCCCAGCCAGATTGCCTCCGGCGGCAATTCCGAAAGTATTTCCCGGATGCTTTTATCACGAGTCTGATTTACCTTGGAATTCAAAACAGCCTCAAATAATTCTTTACCGTCTTCAGCAAAACCATATTCGCGTTCATCTTTTCCGTTATCTGTTCTTTCTGTAAAAATATATCCACAATAACTCAACTGATAACTTAATCCTTCATAGTCAAAAAACAAATCATCCTTTTCAGGATTATCAAAGCACTCATAAAATTTGTCTAACGCAGTTTTTACTTCCATTTCCATATTAAATCCTTAATTATACCAGTAATTTTTCCGGAGGAAGTTCCAACAGCATTTCCCGGATTGATTTATCACGAGTCTGATTTACTTTAGAATCTAAAACTGCTTCAACAAATTCTCTGTTGTCGCCAGCAATACAATATTCCATTTCATCCCCGGTTACAAGATCTTCTGTGATAATATATCTTCCCCAATAGCTGATCATATAATTCAAGCCGTCATAATCAAACATCAAATTATCTGTATCGTTTTTTTCTATATTTGCATAAAATTTATCAAGAGCAGTTACCATTCCCATATTAAATCCTTTCACCCCAGCCAGATTGCCTCCGGGGGCAATTCCGAAAGTATTTCCCGGATGCTTTTATCACGAGTCTGATTTACTTTGGAATTCAAAACAGCCTCAAATAATTCTTTGCCGTTTTCTCCAAAACAATATTCCCACGGATCATTTCCATCTTCTGAATTTTCTGTCCAAATATAATGTCCGCAATAACTCAACTGATAACTCAATCCATTATACTCAAAAAATACATCATCCATTTCTGAATTATCAAATACTGCATAAAATTTGTCTAACGCAGTTTTTACTTCCATTCCCATATTAAATCCTTTCTGCCAGTGGCTTCTTCTATTGCTTTTTTATGTGACAGAGAAAAATTTTCAGCTTAACCAAAAGGACTTTTTCTCCGAAACAACTGCAAAATGCCTCGAAAAAAGATAGCAACTTGCGACCTTTTACTCATCAGACTTTCTGTGAATATCCAAAAGTTTGCGTAATTTCTCTTTACTTTTCGCATCAGTTAAATCATAATACGTTGTAACAATGCCAATCAGAGGATGTTTTTTTATCGGCATACTCAACAGCTGAATATGGTTATCTTCATAAAGAAATATCATAAAAGATTTTCTGTTTTCTGCGATAACAAGCAGTTTCTGAACTACCCCGGCATTATGACTTTCAGGCACGAATTTTACCGGCAAATCCATTTCACAACGATCGTGTTCCCAAGGGTAAACATAAAGAAGTTTTATGTTTTGAAGTGATTTGTAATCCCGGTAATAAGTATATTCATATATGCCGCGGTAAATTCCGTACGCCCCGGCTGATGTCAGCAGAACAGACAAAGATATCCACAGCAGAATACGATATTTTTTATAAGTTTTCTGATTTTTTTTCATTCATTCACCAACTTGGGTAAATATTCTGATATAACACAAGAATTCATTCCATGCCAATACGCGTTGGGATAGTTGTCATCTCCCATCCGATCTTTGGCATAAATAACTTTTATCCCGCTGTTCCAAATTGCACACATTGAATTCAAAAGCCATTGCGGAACATTCATATCAACAATATTTTCCTTCTCTAATATAGTTGTTTTTCTGACAGAATACAAACCAGATTTTATAAATCCTTGCCCAAGTTTATCATTTTTTATGCTTTCACGGAATTCAGTCACATAATCTTTCAAGATTTTTGCTGCAGCTTCGACACTGCCAGCATAAGAATTCAGCATCTTTTTTATCTCAGCATCAGAACCTGTTATTCCATGAACTCTTGCTGTTTTTATGGCTATTTGCGCATAACCAATTCCTCCTCCGGAAAGCCCATCCAAACTTGTTCCGTCGGGAAATTTCCATTCCATACGGATTTCATAATACTGCTCCCTTAACCAGACAGTTTAACATATTTTCCGGAATGGAAAAAGTGACGCACTTTTTTTCATCTTCAAGAAAAAGGGTATAAATATATTGCTCATTCTTCTGCACTGCGGACGAATTTTTATTTTTCAACTCATCCCACCAAGGTGCGCGAACCCGGTTCTGATAAGTGCCGCTCATATCATCAATAACAAACAGCCATGATGCGAATTGAAAAAACGCTCCGCCGCCTTTATCGGTTGCAGTACGGATGACCTGTTTTTTATTAACGAAGAAAAAATCCCGGCAATCCGGTGAAAAAGTATAAGGTCCAACCAGAAGAAACGGTTTGTTGCAGGCTTTATAGATATGGACTTCCTGTTTTGTGGCATTGCCGGAAAAGTTTTTTCTGTCTGATATTGTCGTGATTCCGCAACTCTGGTATTTATAACCGAACAGCATCAGAAATACTGCTTTCGGATTGATAACGGTCAGCAATATCACCAAAGACAACGCTCCGCCGAAAATCCAATATATTTGTTTCTTGATTTTTATTTTCATAATATGCAGAATATATCATAAAATCTGGAAAAATCAATAACTTCCGGGATTGAATGCCGGTAAAATCATATTTTTTTCTGAAACAGATACATTCTCCTCCGGATATCTGATGTAAATGTACAGTTTTTTCTTGACTGGACAGAAGGTTAGGCAAATAACAGAAAGATGCCGGATTTCAGAGTCAAAAGGATACAAAAAACAGGTTCAATTTTCTTACATCATCCGTCGCACGAAGTGCTATGGATGACAGGTCATACGAAGCGTAAGCGAAGTGCTTCATATCGGAATGAAATGGCTTGTCGCGGCGTAATGAAATGAGGACGGAAACAATGCTTCAGCCGTCTTCGCCCTGCGGGCTACGCCGTGCCAAGTCTGGCAAGGCGTTTTTATGAAGCACGGCTTCGCCGTATGAAGCGGCACATTGTGCCATGAAGCGCACCTGCGGTGCATGAAACGAAGCCTGACGGCTTCATGTTTTTTTGCCCTTAGAATCAAGGCAAAAAAAATGGTCGGGGTGAGAGGAGCACCGAGCCTTCTTCTGTAAGAGCCTTATTTCAACTGATTTGCCAGCCTGATTGAGCCTCTGTTTTGTGGTCCGCTCTGTGGTCCAGTTATTGTTATTGCGACTTGCCAAATATAGCGCACTTTCAGCAAAAGTCAAATGGTAATAGGTCACTCACTGCGTGACGAATTGAAAAAGCTTAATTTGTGACGCAGTGAGGCACAAATTGGGCGAGCCATATCATAAAAATCCAATTTTTTCTGAAGAAATTGAAATAAATGGCTTGCATATTTTACGATATTGTATTATCTTAAAACAAAACGATGTGCTATTTTAATTTGGAGAGGATTATGAAACGGGGTCTGCAAGGACGTTATGAAACTGCCAGTACGGTCGGGGAAACGGTAAAAGCCTTTATCCCCAATCCGTTGCCGCCGTTTCCGGCATTGG
>JAZSRU010000139.1:0-8776 GCA_045538635.1 Victivallaceae bacterium | reverse complement strand
CTGTTGTAGACAACAGTGCTCCCGTCTCCGGCAGTGACAGTTCCGTTTCCGGAAACTGCGCCGGAGAAAGTTGAAGTGCTGTTTTCAGCGATGTTGACCGCATCATTGACCGTGATATCGGTATCTACAGTATTGCCGTTAAGGGCAAGTGTACTGTAAATACCGCCATAGACGGCAAGGCCGGCAGCATAAGTCACGGTGCCGCCGGTCATGTTGAGCGTACCGCTTCCCTGGTTTACTGCTCCGGAGAAATTCACATCACCGGCACCGCTTATACCATAGGTAGGAATAGTTTCAGCACCGGTGCGCTCTCCGTCGGAGAGGTTTGCAATACCGTTGATCGTCAGAGTATAAGTATTGACATTATCATCAAAAACGACTTCGCTTCCCTCATCAACTGTAAGATCTCCCACGGTCGCATCGTGAGCAATGCGCAGCTGCGAGTTGCCTCTCACCCAGATGGCGGCGACACTCTCGATATTGTTTTGGAAACCGTTGATGGTCAGGGTAACATCGTTGACCAGCAGGAACTTGCTGTTTTCTCCATAGGTTTGAACCAAACTGTTGGTATCCTGATTGATCGCCACCGCACCGTCAATGGTGATCCACTGATTCAACAGGCGGTTGCCGGTATCAGTGATCGCAAACCCGGTCATATTCAAACTCATCAGGTTGGCTTCGATATTGCCGTAGTTCGCTCCCTCCGCAAATACAACATTGGCACCGTCGATATTGATAGTACCGGTCGCAATACCGGTCACCGGGTCATCAACATCTGCCCAGCCGTAGATCGTGATGCTACCATCGGTACCGGCTTCGCTCATTTTATAGATTTCAAGAGTACCGCCGAGAGTTACACGTCCGCTGCCTGCATCCACATTTCCGAGACGGTGGTCAGTACCGGCACCGTAATGTATCTCCACGAAAGAGCCGTTATCAACGGTAAGATAATCAACTTCGATACCTCCGCGCAGATCCAAAGTGGAATTGCCGGTTACATATACGTCATTGATGTCAGATGATCCGATGACCTGCAGCAGACTTCCGTTGTCCACGGTGATCTCATCTGCGTCTGTTGCGGTCAGAGAGCTGCTGACATAGGTATCACCGGTGATGTTTTTGGCAGTTCCGGTAAAAGTCAGATTGCGGTAAGTTCCTGCAAGGATATTCTGTGCATTCTCACCGTTGCCGCTGTAAGTCACATCAGCGACCAGATTGTATACCGTTCCGGAAACTCCGGCAGCAAAAGTAACAGAACCGTTATCGTTATCATCATCAGCACCATCACCGCCGCCGGTAAGAACGGCGTTACCGGTCAGATCACGGTCGAAAACAGTCACACTGTCAGCGGCAAATGTGATAGTCTGCGCTACATTGATATCAACATTATCTCCGGCAGCAAAAGTATTGTTTCCGGAAAGAGTCAGGTTATTGACAGAAACTGCAGCTGCGATCGTGCGGTCATCGGTCGACCTGATTTCAAGATCACCATAACTTCCGGCAAAAATCGTTTGCGCTGCATTTTCATAAACTGCATTGACCCGATTGCTGCCGTTGGCAGTAAATTCACCGGTACCTTCGGTACTGCCGGCAAATGTGACATTGCCACCGTTGTGAGTGGTGACATCGGTATTGCCGGCAATGTTGACAGCAGCGTTGAAAACCACATTTCCGTCAATGTATTTTGCGCCGGATCCGGAAAGACTTACGTTATTCTGATAAGTTCCTGCAAAGATCTGCTGGGTCTGACTGCCGGTGTAAGCCACAGTTCCTGCATAGCCGACATTACCGCTTGAAATCGTTCCGCTGCCGCTCACGCCGCCAAGGAAAACCAGTCCGGCATCGGTATTTTCGTCCGCAGTATTGATTTTACCCTGATGAGAGAAGCTGTTGCGGAATGTGACAGAAACATTGGCAAGTTCTATCGTACCGGTCACACTGTTGACAACACTGCCGTTGAATGTAACAGCTCTATTGATATTGAGTCTGCCGCTGTTATTGATGCTGCCGAGCAGCTCTCCGCCGCTTACGGAAACACCGTTGTTACCGTTATTGAATGCAGCACCTACACCAATAGTAAGCGCAGCTCCGGCGGCAATCACATAACTCTGGCTGCCATCGGAGAAGTTTCCGGTAACACGGTCCTTGTCACCCTGGGTGAAACCATTAAGGTACAGATGTCCGGCACTGACGGTGATTCTACCGCCGTTGACCAGATAATTATCATCGTTATTATTATCATTATCATTTGCCCCGCCGATCTCGCCTTCTCCACCGGCAAAGGTGAAGTTGTTTCCATTTCCTGAAGTGATATCAAAGATGATATTTCCGGAGCTGTGGTTGTAAATATCGAACTGCACCTGATTGTTGGTAACAGTAAGAGTTCCGTAGTTATGGATAAGATCGACCGTAAGCTGTTTATCGAAGGTGGTCTCACCCTCATTGATGATCGTATCGAAACTTGACCCGATAGCAACATCGTTGACACGGAGCGTACCGGTATTTCTGACCGTCAGGGTACCGGTAGTTGAGATTTGACCGCCAAACTCAGCCGTACCGTAAGTATCGATACTTCCATTAAAAGTCATCGCACCGGTATTGGGATTGGCAAAGTGCAGTGTCGCACCATTGTCAACAGTAAAGGCAGGAGCATTCGCAGTTTCGTCAGCCAGATTGGAGAAACGGAATGTACCGGAAGCGATGGTGATGCTGGAGGTGTTTCCGTTGAAAACACCGCCGACCAGAGTCAGATTCTCTCCGCCGCCGACACCATCAATATCGGTTCCGGCTGAAGCGATCGTCTTGATTCCGGTTCCGGAAATATTCAAGTCATGGTATTTACCGGAATAAATCGTCTGGTCTCCGTCATAGTTATAATTGACCACACTTCTGTCAGACTGGATTTCGGCATCACCGCTGGTACTTCCGTTGAAGTTGAAAGTACTGTTGGTGGTGGCATTTCCGCCGACCGTGCTGATCAAACCTGTGATCGTAACAGAATCATTGAAAGTCACCGTACTGGGAGTATCAACCAGAGTATTTCCATTGGGAACGGTGGCAACCTCAAGCTCAAGATTCCCTATTCCGGCGACCGAGCCGTTGAATGTTGCAGTCGCTCCGAAAATGCTCACATTTTCGAGATTACCGGTATTCCTGTCGAAAACAGCATTGACACCGTTGAGCGTGATTCCGCCGATATCGCCCAGCGGCTGACCGTCTGCATTGCCAGTAAAAGTGAGCGTGGGGGTTAATGTTCCCTCGTAATTTTCACTGCGCTCAGCATTAATGCCGCCAGTGATATTTCCCAACACATTGCCATTGAATTCAAGAGCAGCATCCTCCAGCTGGATGCGCCGCACACTGCCGACAGTACCATTTACAACTACAGTGAAATTATAAGGACGGACATAAACATCAATCATTCCTCCGCCGAAGGGATTTTCGGTCTGCCGATCTTCCATATCCCGGGCAACAACATTGAAACTTCCGGAAACTGAAAAATCATTGTTTATAGTGAAAGTAAGGTCAGTAACATTCCCCGCAGTGCTTGCCACAGGAGCTGAATAGATTCCCACATTGGCATAATTACCGGCATAGAAAACAGTATCTGCACGACCATCTATCACAGCATATGTAACAGTACCGGCAGATGCTTCAATACGCCCTTCGGTGGTGTTATTTTGAGTATTGCCGTAAAATCCGACATTGTGTCCCTGGGTATACAAAGTTGTTCCCAGAGACATCTGACCGTTAAATGCCGTTGTTCCCGTTAAAGTTGTGCGATTGTGAGCTTCATCCACACCAACGGTGATATTTCCCAACAGAGCTTTGTAGTTTGATCCGCCGACCCGCAGGGTGTAATAAGAACCGCCGAGAATATGCTGGATACCTGCCTCACTGTAGTCGAAGGCAACAGTGGAGTCTTTCGTATAATCAACAAGGGTAGCGACACCGGCAAATCCGCCCGCCATGGTAACGGTGACCTCATCGCCTTTCACCTGGAACGTTCCGATCGTACGGACAAGATTTGAAAAGAAAGACTCATTGAGAGTAACGTTTTCTGCCAATTGGGTTTCAAGCGTACCGTAATGACCGCGGTAAACCTTGGTAGCAATAGTATCGGAAGTCAATCCGAACTCATATCTGGCCGTGCCGGATTCCAATTGAACAGTTCCGGTTCCGGCAAGATCGACGGCTTCAAGAGTATCGGCAAAAACAAGGGTGGTACCGCTTCCCCCTGCAATCGTTCCCATGAGGTTGAGGTTGGGATTGTCATCCTCCACATTTTCAGCAAAAGTAACGGTGATTCCATCAGCAAGCGACAGAGTGGCTCCTTCATTGATCGTAACAGGGGCATTGAAAGTAGCAGCTGCGCCGAGCGAAAGAGTTCCGCCTTCAACAGTCAGACTGGCATTTGCGCCCATAACCAATACATTATAGTCCAGAGAGAGGTCGCCATTGGTGCTTACTGCGCCATTGAAAGTAAGTTGATTACCGGCGTTAAGACTGCTGTCTGCTGCACCGTCAAAATCAAATGCAGAATTTATTGTAAGATTACCGGCGGCATTGATATTCACACTGCCGTTAACATCAAATGCGGCATCGCCATCCACCGCAAAAGTAATATTGTAACCGCTTACATCAAGACTGCCCGAAGCACCGACGCTCACAGCTCCGTCGAAATCAACTTGATTAGTCGTAGACTCGCTGTCACCATTGATGTCAACTGTACCGTTTAGCAGTACATCATTGACAAAAGAAACACTGTTTGCGTTGATAACGATCTGGGTTCCGGCTCCGGAATTGAGTGATCTGCCTTCAAGATCATCACCGGTAAAACTCACATTTCCATCGGTAGAAGTAACCGAGAGAGAACCGGCATCAACAGAAACCCCGGCACTGAAAACTATATTGCCGGTCACATTATTAACAGAAAGAGAAGCTCCAACTGTAAGTTCATCACTGAATGTAACACTGCTTGCATCGCTGACAATCAAATTTCCGCCAATAGCCAATGTGTCACCTGCCGCATCATCAATGGTGATACTCTTGCCATTGGCAATGATGGTAAGTCCATTACTGTCATCAGCATCAATATCAACAGAAATACTTCCGCCTTCCGCCACAGTATATAAGGAGTGTATTGTGATGGTATCAGCAACGTTTGTTTCGGCAGCCCGGGCAATACACCACTCAAGCGTACCGGTATTTCCACCATCAGCCACGGCATAAGTTGCATCTCCTTCAGTTGCCGGAACTGTAACGGTAAGCAGCTGACCGGCAACAGCAACGTTGTCGCCACCAAGAGATTCACCTCCGTCAGCGATTTTGTAATAAGTAGCCGCCTGATCCCCGTTCGCCTGATCGTTATACCAGGTATATCCTTCCTGACCGTTAATGACAGCAGTATAATTTCCGAGGCTGTAGTCCATGCCGTTGATGACGATGTTCTGGGTATCGACGATGCCGTAGGAGTATTCAAGTTCCCAGCCGTTGGCACTGCCGACCTTGTCAACACTTGCGGCAACGTCGGCACCGGTCAGTTCAGCGATGTTGGCAATCATGGCTTTGCCGTCTTCGCTTCCGGCAACGTTACAGCCGTAGATCATGATGTCACCGTCATCGGCAAGGTGTTCTCCAATGGCTTTCCAGCTGGCAGGATCTTCTGCAACGGCATCGGCATCCACAATGGAGTCGTTCAGCAGGAAATATCCGGCATTACCGTGACTCACCACGTGGATGGCATCGTATTTCACATTGTCGCGGCTGTCAAGATACTCGTTGATCTGATCCAGCGGATTGCCGTCGGCTTCGAGGATCAGCACATCGGTGTTTTCATCAAGCTGTGAAATGATCTCCTGCTTGTCCTTGATGTAGTCGCTGATGATGACAAGTTCACGCTCTTCGACTGCTTCTTCCTGCGCTTCAAAGGCATCGGCAAACACCACGGCATTGCCGGAATCAGCTTCTGTTTCAACATCAGCAGCAGGTTCGTCGTCAAGCTGTGCCGCAACTTCTTCTTCACCTTCGGCATCTTCAGGCATGATGTCGTCAAGTTCTTCAACTTCAATATCTTCCACCGCTTCGGCAAGTTCTTCGGCAAGCGCAGTATTATCCTCAAATCCCTGTTCAAATCCCTCATCGGAGCTGTCGGCATTTTCTGCCGCTTCAGCTCCGGTTTCAGCCGCAGCCTTGTCAGCATCTTCCTGACTCTTGGCAGCATCTTCCGGAGGAGCAGTCATGACCGCACTTTCATCCTCCGCAGATTCACTGCTTTCTGCTTCGACCGCATCTGCGTTTTCCACCGCAGCAGCTGCCGCCGCCGCATCCACGATCTCAACCGCTCCCGCGGCATCGAACAGCACTCGTTCTTCCAGTTTCTGGATCGCTATACGCTGCTTTTTCAACATCTTTTTCGCCATGGTCCACCTCCCCGTTTTTTCGGGATTTTCTATATGTTAATATTTTATTATAAACAAGTTAGACATTACCGCGTGCAGTTCGTCAAAATACGGTAAAAAAACAGGAACAAACCCCGGAAGCGACTTTTCTGCACCACCGGAGTCTGTTCCTGTGTTTCTCACGATTCTGTTCATCACACACCCCATCCAAACGCTCACAATTTGAAGCAGCACGTAACTTTGCGCACGCTCACGCGCGTATAAAGAAACTTCACCAGACGGAACACTCTGCGCACCGTCTTGTGAACAGCATGCTTCACCGCACACTCAAACATACCGGCGATCCACATGATCTTGCCGATATAAAGTGCCGAAGCAGGGACGGAAAAACACGGTCCATGAGACGCATAAGCCCCGTCACCGGGCAGCGATACTGCCCAGTCCGAGGATACGGCACAATAACTGTAAACGTGTTTTTCCATGAAATTATGTCCCTGTTTCAATAAGCCGGAAAAGACTTATTACTTGGCAGCCTCATTCTTCTGGAGAATACCGGCTTCGAGCAGTTTGTCGATCAGCTGCTGCATGCTGTTGAAAGCACCGAGGAAACCCTGCGGAGGCATGACGATACGGATGTTGCCTTCCGGAGTCGGAGCAGCACCGTCTTCACCCGGCTGAAGAGTGACATAATCAAAACGGACCATGCCGCCGACAAAGTGGATCTGACCGATACCGTCTGCAAAAATTTCTTTCTTGTTTTCCATGATAAATCACCTTTCTTTCTATACTTTAAATACGTTTTTCCCTATTGAAAAAACACTTTTCTACACTCTAACCTGTATAGTATACATCAGCATAACAATTTTTGCAAATGTTTTTTTTAATATTTTTTATTTTTCACTCAAATATCATGTTTTCAAAGCAGAAAAAATAAGCCGGCAGGTAAAAAATCGCGGCGCACTGCGTTACCGGTAAGGTATGACAGCTTTTCCGCCGCCCCCCGCAGGGCAAGGCGGCGTTATGATGCTGTCGGCAACCGACCGCCGCATTACCAACAAGGTATAACAGCTCTTATGCAACGCGGAACTGTCAGGCTTGTCTATATAACTATATAACTGATTAATTTAATAGAATAAATACATTATTATAATAGAAGGTGATTTTCTGTTAATAACTTTTTATCACTGTCATCATCAAATGATTGCAAAAAATTTTCCTGTCAATAACTGTGATCGAAACCCGGTTTAAATCCGGTTTACAGAAAAATTCTTCACATCGTTCAAACAACTTATTAACAACTTATTAAGATGGTTATCATCATCTTCCGCATACCTCGATATCTCCCGGAACATCGAGTTTTACTTTTCCTGACCGGTCAGTTTCGATTTTTATGACCCCATGCGGAGTCGGCAGAGAACCTTTCACATATTCCAGACCTCCGAGGTCGGGATCTACAGTTATTTTCCTTCCTCCGGGTTCCAGAAAACGTATTCCAAATACTCTCTCACTCATGAAAGGTGCCGGACCGCCTGACCATCCGTGACAGAGACTGTGACGCAATCCTTTGTAACAGTAGTAGCCGAAATCCTTATGAAGATCATCTTTTTCCGGTACCGGCATTTCAGTTATCGGAGTGGTATTTTTTATCCAGTCAAGGTCGAAATCCTCCCAGAATGTGGTGGCTCCGTAATCAAGCATGGCTCCCCAGTATTTCCGGATGAGATCAAGGGCATTTGCCGTAGGCTGTCCGAGAAGCATGTAAAAACCGTAAAATGTACTTACACCTTTGTATGGATCAGCAAGAAGCACACTGCTTTTGTCTGCCAGTCCGCTTACGGTCATGAGAGCGGCAGCCTGTTTGGAATTTCCGCAGTCCGGGATATGTTTTTTCAGTAAAGATGCAGCGCGGCATACTTTTGAGGTATCTTCCCCCAATACTTTCAGAAGTTTTTCACCTGAATTCATCATCCACAGCAGCAATCCCTGGATACCTGCATGTTTTGCCTGTTCATTTTCTCTTGTCGGCCAGTCGAGAAAGCGTTTTTCCGGCACACATTCCCTGCCGTCCGGCGTGACATAGCTGCTGAATTGTTCAAGCAGTCCGGTAAGGTATGCGCGTTTTTTTTCCAGATATCCGCGGTCACCGGTGGCGATGAAATAGTCAAAAAGAGCAATGACCCACCAGCAGGAATAGGTGTAGATACGCATCGGCTGCGGCAGAGGATGCTTTTCTGTCAGAAAGTCAAATGACGAACGTATGACGGATGTATCTGAAAATGCACATAAAATGCCCCTTATTTCCGGATGCATATCCCCCATCCATACCAGTCGGTCGCGTTTTACTCCGTCAAAAAGGTATTCCTGCATGTTGAGAT
>JAZSRU010000112.1:0-1849 GCA_045538635.1 Victivallaceae bacterium | reverse complement strand
GTCCATAACAGAGAATTGGGAAAAATGGTTTGCCGTTCACCAGTATATTATTGTTTTCATCAATAACTTTTCCTGGTTTATGATAAGTCATGCCGTAATGCTCAAGCATTTTTCTGGCAAATTCTTCTGGAACAATATCGGGATTTTCCGCAAGAAGTTTTTCTCCGAATTCTGGAACAGGCTTGATTTCAGGAACCAGCGCGGCAAGTTTCAAAGCATCCACCGCATTGGGGTCAAACTTCAAATCAGCAGTCAACAAAAGAGAATCCCCCCAACCGCCGCCGAGACCTTCGCAGTTGAGGGTAAAAATAATTTCATCTTCTGTAAATGTACCGATTTCAACCCATTTCAACTTCTGTTTTGCCAACTGGACTTTTTTTTTACCAAGTTGAACGGCAACGGGATTGCCGCTTGAAAAACGCATAAAACATTTATACATGGCGGCTTTACCTGGCTTGGCAATTCGGAATGAATACTCCATATCATTATACCAGATACCTTTGCCGCCGAGTGATGAATTACTTTTGACCTTCCACGGACCTTGAATATTTTCCAGTTCCAGACGGTAAGTTTCCTGCAAAACAGGAGAAACGGCAAGAGTATTTTCAGCTCCGTTTTTTCCGTAAACACGGATTTCAGAAATCATCATTGTCATCGGTTTACTGTTGGAACAGACTATTTTAAGCGCAGCTGCCTTTTTGCCGACTTTGACACTTACGGCATAAGGTTTATTCTCTTTAAGTTCATTCTGCGTTGCCGCCGCAGGAGTTTCCCAGAGCCATTGATTATCTTTCTTTGCAGCCGCAGAGTAAACCTCAATTTTTTCAATCAAGGCACTTTTTCGGGGATACTGCCAGATTTCAACATACTCAACATCGCTCAATCCGCCAAGATCAAGCTCAACGATAATCTCTTTATTGTGCCGTGTCCAGTCATAAGTGCGCACAACAGAGTTGAAATTGCCGTCATTGAGCGATTTGGTTTTATTATGTTTAACAAATGCTGGAACTTCATAGACACCTGTCTTTTCAACGATGACAGGGGACTTTTCATTCAAATTTTTGTCAGTACCTTTTATCTGCTGATTTTTCCAGTACTTCCCTTTCATGCTCATCTTTTCGACCTTGTAATTGAGCATATCGGCAGATGAACTCAAAGTACAAAGAGCAACTGCGGAAAATAAAAATGACCTGAACTTCATAATAAACTCCTTTTTTCCCGAAATTAATATGTTACAAGCTGACCGTTGACAACAACTTTATAGAACTGACGGGTGGGTGCATTTTCCACATGATCAGGTGATGGATAATACCACTGATCGGCTTTAACTGCTTCAGGAGTTATCTGCTGAACATCCAGATTCACTGTCAAACCGTTGGCAGATCCGTTATGGACCGCTGAAATATGGGCTCGCTCGTCATTTTTATCTTCATCAATAACCGACCATGCGGCGCGTTCACCGTTGAGATTCAATCTCTCTGCACAAACCAGCATAAGTATCTGCTGTGGCTTCCACCACTTGAAGTAGCGGGAATCGCGCATATCAAAATATCTTGAAGAATACATATTTCCATAAGCGTGAAAATAATACCAGCCGCCATTGGAAGAAGCTGTAGATGGAATTGGAATTGATGGACAACTGATCAACGCGCGGCTTTCAGTCGGAATATAACCGTTTTTCGCAAGCAATCCCGCCCATGAGAAATTGGAACTGACAGGCTGGGCGGCAAGATCTTTACTGCCGTTGCCATTACCGTTGCGGAAACAATCAGGGTAATCATCGCGGTAACTTTGAATTGCCAGTCCACAGTTTTTCAAATTTGATATGCAGTTCGCACTGCGTCCGCGT
>JAZSRU010000151.1:0-2088 GCA_045538635.1 Victivallaceae bacterium | reverse complement strand
TTTGCTTTTCAGGCAAAGAAAAAAACGGTCTGGAATTTGAATCCAGACCGCGAGATGAAGGAGTTTCAGATAAGACCAAAATATTTCTTTTGTTCCTCCCAAGTTTCAGGCCAGCTTTTCCGCAATGTTTCCATTGAAATGCTGTACATTGGGATTTGAAGTATCTTGCTGAAGCAGGCAAACGTGCAGACCAGATGGCTGTAATGATGTATGATACAGCGATTCCGTATCGGAAATTTTATATAAACCTTTACAAACAATGGATCAATGATTTATCAAAAGCATTGAATGGGATAAATACGGAAATTTTGCTTGGAGTCCCTGCTTATGAAGATGCGGGAGTCGGTTATTATCATCCTGATGTTGAAAATATTTCAGCCGCATTATCTGCGATTTCAGCATCTCCGTTTCAAAAAAATATCAGCGGCGTTGCTATTTATTGTGAATGGGAAATGACGTCCGACAAATGGCAAACCTGGCAGGAATACACAAAATGAAACTCCCGCTGTATTTTTGCAGAGGGAGTTTTATTTTATATTGACAGATGATTTTTGTTTGTGAATTTGCGGAAAGCAGTTCTTCGAGCTGCTCGTAATAAGTTTCTTTATCGTAGTCCGGGAAACAGCTTTCAGGCAGATATTTGTCATACAAGATTCAGTCTTTGTATGAAAATTTGCCATAGAGCAGAATAGTCGTTGACCTCAATAATTGAATCAAAGAAATACCTGTCACTGCCAATATAATAAAACCCATGGTCAAGCTTATCAGCTTCCGTCTTATCCGTGAGCAGCTTCTGATAAAGCGTTTACGCTTTCTATCATCTGACATTTTCACAAAATTTCGGACAATAACAAAATTTAACAATAAACAAAAATTTGATTTTTTTGAAAAAATATTTGTAAAGATAAAAAGCGATGTTATATCTTTCAGTATCTGATAAAAATTTATTTGAATAATAAAAAAACTCCGGAGTATCAAACATTATGAAATCTGTTAAAAACAAAGAATTATTGATGGCGGCAGACTTTGCCGGTTATCCTCTGAAAGAAGCTATCAAAGAATATCTGGAGAAAAAAAGGCTGGAAAATCACCGATATCGGCGTAAAAGCAGACAGCGATCCCAACGATACTGAATTGATGTTCCACCGTATCGGTCTCCGTGTCGGCGCAATGATAACTGAAAAAGAATTTGACCGAGCCATGATTTTTTGCGGAACAGGTATGGGAATCCATATTGCCGCCAGCAAATGTCCGGGCGTTCATGCCGGTGTGGTTGAATCTGTTCCTGCCGCTTTCCGTGCTATTACAGGCAATGGAGTCAATGTATTGGCTATGGGAGCTTTTTATGTAACTCCGGAACTTGGCAAACAGTGTGCTGATGCTTATTTGTACAATGATTTCGGCAGCGGCTGGGAATGGTGGCCCGATTTTGATAAATTCCATCAGATTGCTATTGACGAACTGAATGCATTTGACTATGAAGAATACAAAGCCAACGGATTCAAAGTAAAACATCTCGATGACTGCCATTGTGAACTTTATGACCGTCCGGAAGGTTCATCTCCTGTTCCTTTGATGTGTAAACGTTGAGTTTAATATTCGACAGTTTTGCTTTAAATATTAGAAGTATACTGCTCTGATTGATGAAATCGGGGCAGTTTTTTTATATTTTTTTAATACAAAAACAGTTTGATTTCTCATTTTTTTATTAAAATTCAATCCGATTATTTGGAATGATATTTTGTGAGAAGCAGATGATGTGCTTTTTCACTGCCGGGTTTGCCGAGGTAATCTTTGTAGAGAGCCTGGATATCCGGGTTTTCATGTGAACAGCGCAAGACCTTTATAAAAAACTGTGGAAAATTTCTTAAAAATCATACTTTTGAGCGTAAAATCCCCAAAAACAATAGTCGGGGTTTCGAGTTGAATACACTTAAAATGACCATTCTTGAACCTTGAAAAATTCTCAAAAAGTTTGCTTCAATCAAAAATATCCACAACACCTGACTTTTGCTTTTCAGGCAAAGAAAAAAACGGTCTGGAATTTGAATCCAGACCGCGAGATGAAGGAGTTTCAGATAAGACCAA
>JAZSRU010000038.1:0-49453 GCA_045538635.1 Victivallaceae bacterium | reverse complement strand
TCACGGACAAGCTCCCAAGCCTCTCCAAACTCCTGATATTCACACTTTGCCAGCCCTGTTCCTGCCGTTCACATTGCGGCTGATTGCCGTGCGCAGTTTCACGAAGAAAAAAAGGAGCTGTTGCAAAAATGATTCTGCGGAAAAGACACCTTTTTGAAAAAAAGGTTATCTTTCCCGCACCCCATCTTTCAAAAACTTTTAAGAGGAATTGCTATTGTTACCGATAAAAACAATTCCGAATTTTTTTTATTTCCTTAAAAATATATCCAATCCACTCTTTCTCAAACCGACCGTTTGAGAAAAGGGACAACTGACGTTGAAAACTTGTAAAATAAGTTATGATTTTCTCCTGTCATGACTTACTATACCTCTTCTTTTCTGCTCAAACAATAGAAAAAGGCTGTTGCTCACCTTTTTTGAGGTTTTGCAACAGCCCCATTTTTTATTGATAAAATATTTGGCTCTGTACTAAATATTGGCTGGTAATTTGAAAAAAATGAGGGGTTTGGGGTATAGTGAATTGCGATAGCAATGAGCGACAATACCCCAACTGTGGCTAATCCGGCGGAAGATTTGATTTGTCACTCCTCAAAAAAGAGGAGGGACAAAACGAACATTCCGCCGAAAAACAGCCTGACACCACCCAGCCGCTGACACTATCGCGCCAGCGTTACAAAATGGGGATGGACATCCCCTTGCGGGGGTTCAGGGGGGCGCAACTAGCCCCCCTTGCAATACAAAATCAGTCTGCGTTTAGTACACAGTCAAATATTTTACAGACGGTCGGCAAACATTGTTTCCGTCAGGCGCACAAAATCATTTACGGTTAATTTTTCCGGTCGGATCTCGTGCGGGATATTCAATGCGGCGAATGCATTTGCAACCAATTCTTTGCCGTAATTATTGCCGAGAACTTTGCCGAGCTGTTTTCTGCGCTGAGCGAATGCGACTTTGACCAATCCATTAAGCAGCCGTGCAGTTTGAGGAGCAGGGCGTTCCTTTTTTAAATCAAAAACTGCAATGGCGGAATCGACTTCCGGCGGAGGTGTGAAAACTTCCGGGGGGACAGTTTTGGCAATTCTGACATCATAGAGGAGCTGGGTACGGACACTCAAAGAACCGTAATTTTTGATTCCGGGAGTGGCGGCAAGGCGCATTGCCATTTCTTTTTGCAGCATAAAAACCATTTTTTGCGGCGGATTCGGCAGTTCCAGCAGGCGTGTTACGAAAATACTGCTGATGGAATATGGCAGGTTGGCGACGGAGATAAAAGGCTCATCGCCCATGAGTTTGTAAAGATCGGTTCTGACGGCATCATCTTCAATGAGAGTGAAATTTTCATGTTTCATATTCTGGCGGAGATATTCTGCCAGACGGTGGTCAAATTCAATGGACCATACCTTTGCGCCTGTTTGCAGCATGAGTTCGGTAAGTGCGCCGAATCCCGGACCGGCTTCGAGTATGCGGTCAGTTGGTTTTATATTGGCTATGCGCACGATGCTGTCGAGGAGATTTTTGTCAGTAAGGAAGTTTTGACCGAGTCCGCGACCGGGGCGCATTCCGATTTTTTCGAGGGCTTGCAGAAGTTGTGATTGATTCATATATGACCTCCGCATCTGCCGCCGCAGCAGCATGGAGAAGCATTGGGACAGATATCGGCGTTGCGGCAGGCGGTGGCGGATGAATTGACAACGGCGATTTCTGACGGGAGTTTTTCGAGGTTGGAGGAATTGCATTCCGGACACTCTGCGGAACTGGAAGCTGTTTTGAACAATGCTTCAAAAATATTGCCGCATTCACGGCATTTCATTTTAAAAATCGGCATAATTTTGACTTTCCTTTTGAAAAAATTTATTATGATGATAAATTAATGCATATTAAGATTTTTTCAAATGAAAAATGGAAGTATATTGAAAATGATTGCAGGAAAATATATCCGGGTGTCCGCCGGTGTCATTCATAATGCGGCAGGAATGGTTCTTTTGACTTCGCGTGAAATTGGCGATGGCTCTGTTTTGTGGGAGTTTCCAGGCGGCAAGATAGAGCCCGGCGAGAGTGCCGCGCGTGCCGCGGCGCGGGAGCTGCGGGAAGAATTGAATCTTGAAATATATCCGGCTGATACGATGTATATTACAGTTTATCAATATCCGGACAAGGTGGTTGAATTGAATTTTGTCCGTTGTTTCTGTTTTGATTTTTCAATGATGAAAATGCTTGACGGGCAGGATTTCCACTGGGCTGATGTTCTGAAAACTGATGCAGCAGATCTGTTGCCTGCGGATAAAGATTTCCTGAAATTTCTGCAAATGGGGGCAATAAAATTTTGAAAGATTCGTATTAGTCATTAGGAAAATGAATGATGGAAGATTACGACGATTTTGAACTCATAAAGATGTATATAAATGGTAATCACAGAGCTTTTGAGGTTCTTTACGGAAGATACCGGACGAGGCTTTATGCATTTTTGTACCGGTTGCTGAGTTCAAACAGAAGTGAAGTTGATGATATTTTTCAGATTGTCTGGATGAGGGCGATTGATAAAATGCCGCATTTGCGCGCAAACGGCAGTTTTTACGGATATTTGCAGCAGACTGCCAGAAATCTGATTATTGACCGGGTTCGCAAACAAAAAAGACATGGTGTGCATATTGCCATAGATGATGAAGATTCCGTCCCGATAGCGGATGAAAATGCATGCGAGCCGTACTTTGAGTTATATAATGTTGAAGATCATGAGCTTATGGAAAAGGCTGCCGCTTCTTTGTCGGATGAACAGCAGAAAGTATGGAAATTCCGCATGCAGGGAATATCTTTCAAGGAAATAGCAGAGTTGGAGAATTGTTCGCTCAATACAGCTCTTGCCCGGATGAGTTATGCAAAAAAGAATATTAAAATATTTTTGGAAAAGCACTCTTGAGTGTAATTCGGAGGTTAATATGGAAAATGAAAAAATTGAGGTGCCGCTGGAGCTTGATGCTGCTGTAATGCAGTATGCTGCAGAGAAAAATTTTGCGGAGAAGCGCTGGTATTGGTCATTGCCTGCCAGAGCTGCTGCGGTTTTGCTGTTCGGATTGGCATTGGCGGTATTGCATTTTGCCGGAGAGAAACCGCGTGAAGGATATGTTTCGGTGGCAGAAATGGAACAATATGAAAATTTGGATTGGACGGATTTTGATTCCAAGCTTGAATTTGTTGATGAAGAAATCATGGCAGAAGCAAAATATTTGGCACAACTGTGAGGTGATAGATGTATAAAATAATTGTATTGGTCTGTTGTTTTATTTTGGCAGGGGGGGTAATGGCAAATGTTCCTGCGAAAAAAGTTCCTCCCAATCAGCGATTTGATTGGAAGAAGGCAGAGGGCGAACGCCGCCAGATGCGTAAAAAAATCCTCGCAGATTATAAAAAGTATATTGAATCCATCCGGGAGTTTCATAAACGCTATGTTGCGGCAGAAAGCGATGCTGAAAAAAATAAAATCCGTGTTGAACTCAGCGAGTTTCTGACAAAAGAGGTCAACCGCAAGGTTGAGCACAGCAAAAAGCGTATTGAAGAAACTAAAAAATTTGTCGCAAAACTTGAAGAAGAGCAGAAGAAAATGGAAGCAAATGCTCCGGAATTCGTGAAAAAACGCACTGAAGAAATATTACAGGGCAAAATTGTTCCTGATCGCCGGCGGAATGTCAGAAAATAACATTTTTGCTTTATTTTAGCAGCTCATTTCAGCAACCTTTTATTTGCAAATAGCAAAAACAGTTGTATATTATACCATTATTCATTAATCTCAATAAAAGGATGGTGTAATATGCCTACTTTGTGTCAGTGCGGATTTAATTCCGAGTCGCTTGGAAAAAGTGTCAGTGTAAATGTTATCGTCCCTCAGAGTGCATTCGCAAATGACGGTGTGGGAATAGATGCTGAACGGCGCAGATATTATCCGGTTCTTTACCTTCTTCACGGGCGGGGTGATGATCATTCGATCTGGTGCCGCAGAACTGCATTGGAACTTTATTCTGCAGAGCATGAGTGTATTATTGTAATGCCGGATGGAGGCAGAAGTTTTTACCGCAATATGGCCTCAAGCGCGCGTTATAAAGATTTTATTTCCAAAGAGCTCATTAATTTTATTGAAGGCAATTTTCCTGCAATATCCGACCGCAAAAGCAGATTTATATGCGGATTGTCCATGGGGGGGTACGGTGCAATGGCAATCGGATTTGAATTCCCTGAACTTTACAGCAAAATCGGTGCATTCAGTTCGGTAGCAGATATCAGATATTTTGCAGAAAATCATATCACCCAGGTTGAATGCAAATCCATTTTCGGAGATGAAATTTCCGGGGCGGATGATCTTTTTGAGTTATCTGCAGCTGCAGTCAAATCAGCTGTCCGTCCGGAATTGTTTCTTGCCTGCGGAACAGGGGATTTTCTCTATGACAGCAATACCCGTTTCCGCAAACATCTTGATAATATCGGATATCCGTACACTTATGTGGAAAAAGAGGGTGTCCATAATTGGTATTTCTGGGACGAACAAATCCGTAATGCATTGAAATTTTTTATGAAAAAGTGAGGTTTTTTCATGCTTACCATTGATAAATTTTATGATGCGCGCAAAGAGCTTTCCAAAGTTTTGCGCCATACTCCTCTGATTCATGCCCCCCGTTTCAGCATGGATGGAGAAGTTTATATCAAACCGGAGAATTTGCAGATAACAGGTTCTTTCAAAGTGCGCGGTGCTTATTATAAAATCGCCAAACTCTCCGAAGCTGATAAAAAACGCGGGGTGATCGCCTGTTCCGCAGGAAATCACGCACAGGGTGTCGCTCTCGGTTCTCAGGCAAATAATATCAAAGCAACAATTTTTGTTCCCAGTACAGCACCGATTTCAAAGGTCGAAGCAACTAAACGGTACGGCGCGGAAGTTGTTTTGGTTGATGGTATTTATGATGATGCCTATGCTGCGGCATTGGCAGAAGTTGAGCGTACCGGGGCAGTTTTTGTGCATCCTTTTGATGATGAAGATATTATTGCCGGACAGGGAACGATCGGACTTGAGATGCTGGAGGATCTTTCCAATGCTGAAGCTGTGGTGGTTCCGATCGGCGGCGGCGGTCTTGCATCCGGTGTCAGTATGGCAGTCAAAACTCTCAATCCGCAATGTCAGGTTTTCGGTGTTCAGGCATCTGGTGCGCCGGCAATGGCAGACAGTTACCATGCCGGAGAAATCCGCTGCGGCAGTCTGGTCAAAACTTTTGCTGACGGTATCGCCGTTAAAAAACCCGGAACTCTCACTTATGAACTCTGCAAAAAATATCTTGATGATATCGTTACTGTTACAGATGACGAGATCGCAGCGGCAATTCTCACGCTGATTGAAGGTCAGAAACTTATTGCCGAAGGAGCCGGTGCAACAGGACTTGCCGCAATTCTCGCCCGCAAACTCCCGATCAAAGGCAAAAAGACGATTTGTCTGGTTTCCGGCGGCAATATTGATGTAACGATTCTTTCCCGCGTGATAAACCGCGGTCTTGTGTCAAGCGGCCGCAAGTCTGAACTTACCATTGAACTGCTTGACCGCCCCGGTGAACTTACCAGAGTCAGTTCCATTGTATCTTCACTTGGTGCGAATGTTGTCAGCGTAAATCATGCCAGAGGCAATATCAATAATGATATTAACGGCTGTTTCCTGCAAATCGCCATGGAAACCCGCGACTTTGCCCATCTGGAGGAAATCCGCAGTGCTTTGCGCAATGCCGGTTATGCAGTGGATGAAAAATAATCCATTTGTGCCGGAACAAATATATTTGAATCAAAGATAAACAGAAAGGTTTTTATTATGAAAAAAGAGATTATTGCAACTTCAAAAGCTCCTGCTGCTGTCGGTCCTTATTCACAGGCGATCAAGGTTGGAGATACCCTTTATACATCCGGTCAGATTGCGTTGGATCCTGCCACCGGGGCATTGGCTCCCGCTGAAATCAAGGCTCAGGCAGAACAGGTTATGAAAAATCTCGGTGCAGTTCTTGAAGCTGCCGGATATACTTTTGATGAAGTTGTCAAAACAACCTGTTTCCTTTCAGATATGGCATTTTTTGCTGAATTCAATGCAATTTACGAGAAATATTTTGTTTCAAAGCCTGCCCGCAGCTGTGTTGCCGCAGCCTCATTGCCCAAAGGCGCATTGGTTGAAGTCGAAGTTATCGCAATTCATTAATAACGGACAGATTTATGGCTGATATCAAAAATAATATTCTTGAAACAATAGGCAATACTCCGCTGGTCCGTATCAATAAATTCAATACCGGCGAAGCAAATCTTTTTGCAAAGGTTGAATTTTTTAATCCCGGCGGCTCCGTCAAGGATCGTGTCGGAATTGCCATGATCGAAGACGCTGAAGCAAAAGGTTTGCTCCAAAAAGGCGGTATCATTATTGAACCTACAAGCGGTAATACCGGAGTCGGTCTTGCCATTGCCGCCGCCGTCAAAGGATATAAACTGATATTGACCATGCCCGATTCCATGAGTATTGAACGGCGTTTGCTGCTGGGTGCATACGGAGCAGAAATCGTCCTCACCCCCGGTGCTGACGGAATGGCAGGTTCCATTGCCAAAGCTCTTGAGCTGCAGCAGGAAAATCCCGGCTCATGGATACCACAGCAATTTGAAAATAAAGCCAATCCTGAAGCTCATATTGCAACGACCGGCAAAGAAATTTTGCGTGATCTTGACGGCAAAGTGGATGCTTTTGTTGCCGGAGTCGGTACCGGCGGTACGATTTCCGGAGTTGCAGAGTGCTTGAAAAACTACAATCCGGCAATTAAAATAATTGCAGTTGAACCTGATGAAAGTCCTGTCCTTTCCGGCGGCAATGCCGGACCGCATAAACTTCAGGGGATCGGTGCAAATTTTGTACCCGCGGTTGCCAATGTCGGCCTTTTTGATGAAATAATTCAGGTTTCTGCCGCTGATGCCGGAAAAGCAGCTGTGGAACTGGCAAAAAAAGAGGGTATCCTCGTTGGTATTTCATCCGGAGCCGCACTGCATGCTGCATGTCAGATTGCATCCAGAGCAGAATTTTCCGGTAAAAATATTGTTGTTCTGCTGCCGGATACCGGAGAGCGTTATCTGTCAACCTGGCTTTTTCAGCCGGAACAGTAAAATGTTGCCAAAAGGAGAAGTTTATGGATAATGATGCAATGATGATCGGCAAGGCTATGATCGTTTGCGCCGTTGAGAATGGATATTTTGACGGTGTCAACATGGATATGATCGAGGAACTTGCTGATGTTGAGCGCGGAATGTTTATTGAAATGTTCCGTAAACTTGAAAAATACCGTTCTGATGTCAAGCGTGATGATTTGACAACCGATGAGATATCCAGTTTGTTTTTCTTTGTTTTCGCCCGCAGTGTGGAAGCTGTTGTGAATTTTTATAACGGCAACAAACAGGAAATAGATTATATGGGTATGTTCGACGGCAAAATCCCGTTTTATTGTGATGACAAATTGACTGGATTTGTAAAAAGAAGCCTTTTTCCGAAGATGATGGCAGAGGGATTTCTCAACTTCATGGATGAAAATAAGCCTGACATGAATCCGGTGCTTGCCCTCTTTGAAGCGCTTAAATGGACATGGCGCATCAGTCAGCATCTCGCCATTCAGGAATTGGGCTGATATCATGGGCGTAAAACTGTTGCAGTTATGATGTTTTTTCCGTTGTAATTCTTTATTCTTAATGTTTTTTGCTGCTTGAAAAAATATGTTTTATGTATTATATTATATATAATATAATTTTTCAACCTCAAAAACAAACGGAGTTACAAAAAATGACTAAAGTATTGATCCCCACCAAACTCGACAAAGCAGCAGCTCAACTTTTGATTGACAAAAATTACAACGTCGTTCAAGACGCTGCAACTCCTCTCGCAGATCTCTGCAAAGCCAATGCCGATGCCGAAGTTCTCATCGTCCGCAGTGAAGGTGTTACTCAGGAAATCATCGATCTCCTGCCCAATCTCAAATTGGTCGTCCGCGCAGGTGCCGGTTTCAACACTATTGACACAAAATATGCCCGCAGCAAAAATATTGATGTCATGAACACCCCCGGAGCAAATTCCAACGGCGTTGCAGAAGAAGTTGTTGCCATCATGCTCGCACTTTACCGCAAAGTCGTTCCCGCTGATATCTCCACCCGCAAAGGCGATTGGGAAAAATCCAAGTTCATGGGCCGTGAAATCACCGGTAAAACGGTCGGTGTTCTCGGACTCGGTCATATCGGTCAGCTCCTTTTCAAACGCCTTTCCGGTTTTGATGTCAAAGCTCTCGCCTACGATCCTTTTGTTACCGCAGAAAAAGCCGCTTCTCTCGGCGTCAAACTCTGCTCCGTTGAAGAAATTTTCGCAGAAGCTGATCTTATCTCTCTTCACATCCCCGAAAATAATGAAACACGCGGCATGATCAATAAAAAACTTTTAGATCTGATGAAAGACGGCGCCGTCCTCGTCAACTGCGCACGCGCCGGTGTTATTAATGAAGAAGATCTCCGCGAAGCCAAAAAGACCAAAAACATTCTCTTCGGCAATGACGTTTATTCCAAAGATATCGCCGGTGAAAAATCCGTCGCAGATATCGCTGATGTCATGCTCCCCCACCTCGGCGCAAATACCTTTGAAGCCAACTTCAATGCAGCCGTCCGTTCCGCTGAACAGACTATCGCTTACTTCGACAATGGCGACACCAGCTGTGTAGTCAACAAGTAACAGGATAGAATGAATATGTTTTGTGGGAAGAAGGAAAATTTTGAGGAAATTTTCCCTCTTCCCGCACCCATCTCCCTTCAAACCTTTTCAGGTATTTTTTCAAATCGTAAAAAATAACAAATAACTCCGCTTTTGAGTTTTTGAGAATCAAAAAATCAAAAGCGAATATAAAAGTTTTTGTAAAAAGGATAGGGGGTTGCAGGGGGAAAGGAAAAGAAACTTGTTTCAACAAGGTTTTTTCCTTTTCCCCTGCAGTAACCTGATCATTTTAACCAAAGAAAGTTTTTTATTATGGCAAAAGGAACAGTAGTTCAGAAGATATTGGATGCACATTTTGTATCCGGCTCAAAAGTTACCGGAGAAGTTGTTGCATTTAAAATTGACCAGACTTTGACACAGGATGCCACCGGAACTATGGCGTATCTGGAACTTGAAGCAATGAAAGTTGATAAGGTTGCAACCGAGCTTTCAGTTTCGTATGTTGACCACAATATGATGCAGAACGGGCCGGAAAACCGCAATGACCATATGTATTTGCAGAGTGTGGCAGCCGCTAAAGGCGTCGTTTTCTCCATGCCCGGCAACGGTATTTGCCATCAGCTCCATTTGGAACGCTTCGGTGCTCCCGGCAAAACTTTGCTTGGTTCTGATTCACACACTCCCACCGGCGGCGGTATCGGCATGATCGCGATTGGTGCAGGCGGTCTGGATGTTGCCCGTGCAATGACCGGCAAACCTTTCCGTATCAATTATCCGAAAGTCATCGGTGTCAAGTTGACCAATAAACTTGCTCCGTGGTGTGCCGCAAAAGATGTTATTCTCCATTTGCTCGGTATCCTTACCACCAAAGGTAATGTCGGTTCCATCGTTGAATATTTCGGTCCCGGTGTCGCAAGTCTGACTGTTCCCCAGCGTGCCACTATTACCAATATGGGTGCTGAACTCGGTGTTACCACTTCTGTTTTCCCATCAGATGAAGCCACATTGCAGTTTTTGCAGGCACAGGGCAGAGCCGAATGCTATCAGGAACTCAAAGCCGATGCCGATGCTGAATACGACCGCGTTATCGAAATCGACCTCGCCAAAGTCGTTCCCATGGCGGCTTGCCCGTCAAGTCCCGACAATGTCAAAGCAATTTCCGAACTTGAAGGCATGAAGATTGCACAGGTCATTATCGGTTCATGTACCAACAGTTCTCTGCAGGATCTTTCCATGGTCGCACAGGTTTTGAAGGGCCGCAGAGTTTCTCCCAATGTTACTCTTTCCATCGCTCCCGGCAGCCGTCAGGTGCTGGAAATGCTTTCACGCAACGGAATGCTGGCTGATATGATCGGCGCAGGCGCACGAATCCTGGAAACCGGCTGCGGCCCCTGTATCGGTCAGGGCCAGAGCCCCGCTGATGATACTGTAACTCTGCGTACATTCAATCGCAACTTTGCCGGCCGTACCGGAACCAAGGGCGATCAGGCATATCTGGTCAGTCCTGAAACTGCGGTCATCTCTGCTTTGACCGGTAAATTTACCGACCCGCGCAACGGCAATATTGAAGCAGTTGAATTTGAAATGCCTGAAAAATTCCTCATCAACGATAACATGCTCCTGCGTCCGGAAGAACAGACCGACAAGGAAATCATCCGCAAACGCACCATCGGCGCACCTCCGATGAATACCGCATTGCCCGAAAATATCGACGGTGTTGTAGCAATCAAAGTCGGCGACAAAATCACTACCGATCATATCATGCCCGCCGGAGTTCATCTCAAGCTCCGCAGCAATATTCCGGCATACTCAAAGGTCGTTTTTGAATGTTTCACCGAAGAAGGCAAACCTTCATTTGCAGAACGCTCCGCCGCTATCCGCGATAACGGCAAACACAGTATCATCGTCGGCCGCGACAGCTATGGACAGGGTTCAAGCCGTGAACATGCAGCCATCTGTCCGATGTATCTCGGGGTAAAAGCGGTGATTGCATTTGCCATTGAGCGTATTCACAGTGCCAATCTGGTCAATTTCGGTATCATGCCGCTGATGTTTGCAAATCAGGCTGATTATGAATTGATCGAAGAGGGCGACAAACTGACAATCGCCAATGCCCGCGAACTGCTCAAAGAAAACAAACTTACAGCATTGCTGACCAAAGCAGACGGCGTTACTCATACAATCGCTCTCACTCACAAACTTTCTGAAGAGGATATTGCAATCATTCTCGCCGGAGGAATGTTGAATTGTTAAGTCATGCATCTTTCACAGAACTTTTTGAGTTTGACTCCTCGCTGAAAGAGGTTGTGAAAGATATTGACTGTTTTCTGGCGGCGGAGAAATTGGCAGGACATACCGTTTTTCCGCCGCAGGATGAAATTTTTACAGCCTTGAACCTCACTTCCTTGAATGAGGTCAAGGCTCTTATTTTGGGGCAGGATCCGTATCATGACGACAAACAGGCGCATGGGCTGGCATTTTCTGTCCGGGAGGGAACTGCGACACCGCCATCTTTGCGTAATATTTTCAAGGAATTGCGTTCCGATCTTGGAATAGAAGCCGGAACGACGGAATTGACACATTGGGCGCAGCAGGGCGTTTTGCTGTTGAATACGGTTTTGACAGTCAGAGCGCATAATCCCGGTTCACACCGCAAAAAAGGTTGGGAAATCCTGACTGATGCGATCGTCAAATATGTGAATTACAAATCTCCGCATTGTGTTTTTGTCCTCTGGGGACGGGATGCATGGGCAAAAGAGCCGTTGATAAATACGGATAAACATTTGATAATAAAGTCGGTACATCCGTCGCCGCTGTCTGCAAGCAGGGGGTTTTTCGGCAGCCGTCCGTTTTCAAAAATAAATGAATTTTTAAGCTTAAACGGTATTGATGAAATTGATTGGTCATTGCCGTCAAATTGCGAGCAGGGAAATCTTTTTTAAAAGGGAATTGAAGTTATGAAAAAATTTTTGCTGCCTTTGTGGGTATTGTTTTGCGGCGGTTGTATCAATACAGTACAGAATGGTGCTGTATGTTTTACATTTGATGATTTCGGCGGTGAAGGCTGGCTGAAAGCAGATGCCATTTTCAAAAAATATAATGCTCATGCAACATTTTTTATTTCCGGAGCAATAGATCAGGAGCGCATTGATGTCATGAAAAAACTGCAATCTGCCGGACATACTGTCGGACTGCATACTGTCAAGCATGCCAATGCCACTCCTCTGACAGATATGACGATTGAGGATTATTTCAATCAGCAGGTCAAACCGCAGTTGGATGTCTGCAAAGCAAACGGCATTGAAATAAAAGCATTTGCCTATCCCAACAACCGGCGCACAGAAGAAACCGATGCCGAGATGTTCAAGTATTTTGATTATGTGCGTGCCGGTTACGGAACTCCGGACAAATCAGTTGTTTACATTCCTATCGCTGAAACCGGCAAAAAAATGGTTCTCCGCGGCGGCGGTATCGGCGATTATTATAAAAGCAAACTTGAAAATCTGACGGCAATTCTGGATGAAGCCGCTGATAAAAATATGTTTATCGTCTTTTTTTCACACCGCATCATGCCGGGAGCAAGTGGAATTGATATGCCGACTGAACTGCTTGAGGCATTGCTGAAACACGCAAGCAAACGCAAAATGAAAATTATCGGAGCAAAGGAAATTCCTGCACTCACAAACAAAAAATAATACATAAACCGGTAAGATTTTATGAATGGAAAAAATTTCATGAAAAAATTGTTGCTGCCGTTGTGTGCCTTATTGTTGGGAGGATGTATTTCATCTTCAATGCCGCATAATGGAGCCGTATGTTTTACATTTGATGATTTCGGAGGAGAAAACTGGCTGAAAGCAGATGCGATTTTTAAAAAATATGATGCCCATGCGACTTTTTTCATACATGGAGCAATTGATGAGGAACGGCTGACTGTGATGAAAAAACTGCAGTCTGCCGGACATTCGATAGGATTGCATTCTGTCGGGCATACTGCGGCTTATCCTTTGAAAAACATGACTATTGAGGATTATTTCAATCAGCAGGTCAAACCTCAGCTGGATGTTTGCAGAGTCAATGGAATTGAGGTCAGGGCATTCGGATATCCCAATGCGCGCCGTTCGGTTGAAACGGATGCATATTTGCTGCGTCATTTTGATTTTCTCAGGGCAAATTACGGCAAAAAAACTGTATTTTATCTGCCGCTGACACAGATCAAAAGCAAAACTGTTCTCTATGGCGGCAGTATCGGCAAATATTATAAAACAAAACTTGAAAATGTTACCGCCATTATGGATAAAGCGGCAGCAGAAAATATGCTGGTTGTTTTCAATTCTCATAATATCATGCCGGGAGCAGAAAGTATCCACATGCCGTCGGAATGGCTGGATAAATTGCTCGCTCATGCACGCAGAAATAACATGAAAATAATCGGAATAAATGAAATAATTTCGCTGTCTGAAGTAAAGTAAAACGGAAAGAGGAGAAATTTTATGCCGACAACTGTGATTCACTCTGCAATGACTGCAGATGCATTGAAAATTGCCTGCGGGGACATTGCCGGATTTGAAAATCTGATAAAAGATTATTCGTCATATCCCGATTTTTATTATTCAGAACGCAGTTGTGAGCTTGAGCCGTACATGTATTTTACAGACGGAGTGCAGTTTCATTATCTGCCCGACACTCCGTACAATCCATTGTACCGTTACTGGAAAATGGAACAGAAAAATGCATTTTTGAGTGTGCCTTTTGTCAATGAAAATTTCCGTCATGCCAAAGCCGGATTTACTTTTTATCTGACCAATGCGGTGGATAAACTGCGTTGCAATAAGCATGAAGAAGCATTGAAATATCTTGGCTGTCTGCTGCACATGCTGGAGGATTCCACATTCGGACTGCATGCAATGGAGGGACCGCATGGAGCTGATGCATTTGTGCTTGACCGCATGTCTGATTACGGATTTCAGCCGTCTGCGCTGCTGGCATTGATAGAAATGCCGGACAAGGTGGTTAATCTCGAATATAAACCGTGTTCATTGGGGCTTAATGAGGCAGAGGCGGTTATGAATCTTTACAGCAGGTATTGCAGAAGTGTTGAAGATTCACGCCGGTGCTGTTTCAAATATATCCAAGCATTTGCCGATGATGACCTGGCTGAATGCCGGATACTTGTTGAAAGAATGTATGGCAATGCAGTCAAAATTTGTGCCGATGTGATAAAAACTGTATTTGATATTGCAGAGGGGGTTGATTGCCGCAGGGAAAAAACTCTTTATGCAACTGAAATAGAACCGTATCAATTTCCTTTCGGCGGTTTCGGCAGATATGTTTTCAATCCGTTATTGCGGAATTATGCAGTTGACCGGAATGGGAAAAAAATGCTTCTGGAATCTGCTGAAAAAGTTTTTGAGTATGGATTTTCATTCGGTTCGCATTACAGAGGTGATCTGCGCTGGGACATTGCGCCGGGGACATTCAAAAAATTTACTGCCGAATTGACATTTCATAGAGAATATCCACTTGACGGAAAAATCAGTTTCAAAATCATCAATAATGGTGCAGAGATTGATAGTTTTACCCTTGATCGCAGCAATATTTCTCAAAAAATCTGCATAGACTCTCCTGCCGGTGAATTCGGATTGAGTTTTGAATCAACTCCGCGCACCGGCATTATGATTTTAGGGGAACCTCAGTTTGAGTATTGCTGATTTCAGAACATTTTTTCAAGCTCTGCGACTACATTGCCGAAAGTATCCAGCGCATCTTCAATGGGACGCGGAGTTGAAAGATCGACACCGGCATTGAGCATGATATCCAAAACATCGATAGAATCACCCGCTTTCAGGAATGAAAAATATTTTTCCAGCAGAACCGGATCTCCGGAAAGAATATTATCTTTGAGCTTCAATGCCGCAGACATTCCGACAGCGTATTTGTAAACATAAAAATTGTAGTAAAAATGCGGAATGCGCGCCCATTCCATATTGATAAGTTCATTGGGCTGCGGGATTGAATCTCCATAATATTTCTGGTGAATGTCAAAATAGTTTTCTGACAGTACATCTGCACTCAGCGGGGTGTCATTTTCTGCAAGTTCGTGGATTTTCAGCTCAAATTCAGCAAACATTGTCTGTCGGTAGATCGTTGCCCTGATCTCATCAGCCAGATGTCCGAGCAAATATGCGCGGAGTTTGGGATCATCATTGTTATCCAGCAGATATTGAGCCAACAGGAGTTCATTGGTAGTTGACGCCACCTCTGCGACAAAAATACTGTAATCGGCATAATGATAATGCTGATTCAAGTTGGAATAATAACTGTGCATCGAGTGTCCGAGTTCGTGAGCCAGCGTGAAAACGCTGTTCAAATCTCCGCTGAAATTCAACAGCAGATAGG
The DNA here is from genome assembly GCA_045538635.1 of Victivallaceae bacterium. GTDB lineage: Bacteria > Verrucomicrobiota > Lentisphaeria > Victivallales > Victivallaceae > RGIG5270. Next base: position 34,314 of record JAZSRU010000038.1, on the reverse strand, counting down.
GCGCACTGTCATAACAGCCGCTTGAATACGCGCCTGAACGCTTGCCCTTGTTTTCAAGGACATCTATCCAGCGTGAGTTGAAGGCTTTGCGGAGGATTTGATTGTATTCATCTCCCAGAGGGGCGAGGGCTTTCAGTACCAGCTCTTTTGCTTCCTCAAAAGTATATTTGAGTTTGATTTCCGGGATGAGCGGATTATAGAGGTCAAACATATCGATTTTTTTGAGTTTGAGGATTTTTTTGCGCAATTTGATGTAGCGTGTGAGATGCGGAATTTTGGCATGAACTGCCTTTATCAGATTTTTGTAAACTTCCGGTTTGATGTTGTCATCAAAAAGAGCTGCTTCAAGCGCAGAATCATAATTTCTGACTTGAGCGGAAACAGCATGACGCTTGACGGTATTGCCGAGAGTTGCGGCATAGGTGTTGCGGAGTTTGCGGAATGCGCCGAGCATGGTTTTGAATGCATTGCGGCGGACAGAACGGCTGTTGCTCTGCATGAAAACGGAATAATTTCCGTGGCTTATCTGCACTTTTTTACCGTTTTCATCACTTATATAGTCAAATTGCATATCGGAGTTGTTGAGGATGGAGAAAACATCATCTGTTCCGCCGAGGACATCAGAATATAATCCAATGAGGCGTTCCTCTGCACTTGAGAGGGTATGTTTTTTGCTGCGGAGAAGTTCTTCCATACTGCGTTTATAAAAGAGAAGCGGCTCTTTTTCTATCCATTGGCGGATCAATTTTTCATCTCCGGCGAGGATCTCCGGTTCAAAAAATGCCAGCGTACCTGAAATTTTGGCAAAAGCACCGGAAACGCGATCCATTCTGGAGCGGTTGGGATTATTGGAAGTGTCTTCATCAGATTTCAGATGTGCGAAAACATAAAGTTTTTCGCCGAGGCGGTTTATTTTATCGGAAAGTTCAATACCTTTGAGCAGATTTTGCGGAGAATCAAGCAAATGCCCCTTGAGCTGTTCAAGTTCCGCACACAAAGGGGCAAGTTTGGCAAAATCTGCATTAAATGCATCATCATTTGCATACATCGGTGAAAGATCCCATGTCATTTCAACGGGGATTTCATTTCTTTCCGGCAATTTTTTCATTTAAAAATCTCCTGTATATTTGTTTTATATTATTTTGTGATTTTTCTGTTTCATTTTTGAGATATGTGGATTTCCATTTCCGGGGTGATTTTTTTGCGGACATATTTTTGCGGAGGGCCGCTTGCAGATCTTTTTCATTGTGCTTGCTGAAAAGAGCATAAACGGCATGTGCTTCTTCCTTTTTTACCTCATTGAAAAAATTGAGATCATCCAGCAGCTCATGTGCTGATATCCATTCAAAAGCCGTATTATTCAGATTGTCCAGACGGACAGCAAAAAAACGCCTGCCGTTCTTATAGGTTGTGAAGTGTGACAGTAAGCCTGCGATACAGTTTTTTTCCATATCAAAAACTGCTGTTTCTGAATGTCCGCGGTCAAACGGAACATTTATTTCAAAAAATCCCTGATTGAGCGAAAGAATTTTGCCGTAAAGCAGTTTTCCGTCAATTGTGAGCTTGATTTTTCTGTTTTGCTGCAGAAATGACGGATTTTTGATGGAAAAAACAGGATTTGACGGATTTTTGACGGGAATCAGAACCAGGTCACGGTCGGCGGCGGCAAGGAGAGTTGCAGCATTGCGGGCATCGGTCGTATCAGAAAAGGAATGGATATTCACAGCTTTAAAAAATCTGCCGTTTTTTTCGATAGTCACTCCATGTGCCGGGATGAAAAGAGCGAGGATGAAGAATAAAAATAATTGCTTCATTTATCCATTCTTCCGTTTGGCGATACAGATTGAGTTGCAGTTGGGGCAGCGTGTCAGGTTGGCACCGTCCTGAGTCAGGAAAGAATGGTGACAGTTGTTGCAGTGAAAGAGTTTGGTATTGCTCAATTCCCAATCAAATTTATTCACCCGCAGGATTTCGCGTATCCACAGAATAACGATGAGCGCCAGCCATACGATCATATACAAAAGGAGGATTTCGCTTTCATCAATTTCAATCATAAATTCTCTCCTGCATCATTATTTCTGCTGTAATAGACGGTGAAAATTTCTCCGTTTGCGCATTGCGCAAGTTTCGGCATTTCCTGATACAACAATCGCATGCATGATTTGTCAAGTGCGCGGCGTCCGCAGCTTTTAAGCAGTATCAGGCGCGGCATTATATTGCTTTTTTTGTCATGAATCAGTTTGAAAACGGTATTTGACAGCGGAAATTCTTTTATCATACGCTGTTCATCAGTGGAAAAAGTCAATCCGATGATAATTCCTGAAGTGGCGGCGGCAAACGGATATTCCTGCTTGTTTATTGTTCCGGCAGCTGTATCATTGCTGAAAAGCGGCAATTGATTGAGAGGTTTTTTTATTTCGGGGAGCGGAGTTTGTGACAGAGCATATTTCTGTCCTGAAATCTGTGGAACCGGATTTTTTATTTCGGGAATATTTATCAAATTTCTTTTTGCGGCAGAGTGGAAACTGCTGAATCCGAGTTTGCTGTGCGGATTGGAAAAATGAGTGGGTGCATAGTTGTTCAGATGTTCCAGAATTTCTTTGTCTTTGGCATCGGGAAAACGGAGCAGAGTTACGGAAATATTTTCCCGTTCCGTCCGTTCTGTTTTGACTGACGGTACGGAAAACAGCGCAAAAAATAATGCGTGAATCAACACCGTAAGCAGGATTGCTTCCGGGATGATCATTTTTTTGTATTTTACCGGGTTTGTCAGAGAATTTTTCATAATGTTTTATTTTTCAAAAACGGCTTCCTGTGCAGATTTTTCACCGCTTACGGCGATAAAGCTGGCGAGTCCTGCCCGTTCTGCCATTGCCATAATGTTTGCCACAAGTTCAAATGGTACTTTGCCGTCGGCATTTATGACTACTGTTGTGCCGGGGTTGTCAGCTGCAAGTCCGGCAAGTTTTTCTGCCAGTGCATTTAATTCGAGTTCTTCATCTTTGAAATAGATGAGGTTTCTGTCATTGGTGCGCACAACTGAAATGATATGTTTTTCAACGCTGGAATAACGGGTCGGTCCCACTTGCGGGATTTCGACTTTGATGCCGTACATTTTGATAAATGAGCTTGACAGCATGAAAAATATCAGACTCAGAAAAAGTACATCAATCAGCGGAGTCAGATCCGGCCGTCCTGCCAGCATTTTGAGTTTTGAGCGGTATTTGCGTCCGCGTGATTTGAAACGGTATTCGGACATGATTATTTCTCCGCGTGATTTTCGTTTTTGTCTTTCTGATTGAAAAAGTATATGATTTCGGATGCGGCTTTTTCCATGTCCAGAGTGATGGAGTTTACGCGGGAAATAAGATAGTTGTACGCCACATAACACGGAATCGCAATGACAAGACCGGCAGCGGTGGTAACCAGAGCCATGCGTATGCTGCCGGCAAGTTCAGTAGCGGAAAGTGCCATACTGTTGGTAACATTTACAGTTTGAAAAGTTTCCATCATACCGAGGACCGTCCCGAGCAATCCCAGCAGCGGAGCGATGAAGCCGATAGTGCCGAGAATATCAATGTTTTTCTCCAGTTTGGGCAATTCCTCCAGACAGGCATCATCGATTGCCTGTTTCAGGTCTTCATCTTTGCGCTCGTACGCGAGAATTGCCGAGGAAAGAATTCTTGCCGCGGGGCCGGGGGTATTATCACACAGACTGATTGCTTCGACATAACCGTTGCGGCGCAAAACGTTTTCCAGACCGCGGACAAGTTCACTTACATTGACTTCTTCACGGTGAAACTGGAATGTTTTTTTGAAGAAGATGAACATCCCGATGACGGCGCAGACGCCGATTACCCACAAAACGGGACCGCCGTCCCGCATAAGCTGCAAAAGTGTTGAAGTCATGATATTTTTTACCTTTCTCCTTAGTCATTATTTATGTAACGTTCTCTGACGTTGTATTCCAGATCTTCCAGTTCCTGATCGGTCATGGTATTGAGTTTTTTCAATCTGCGGATTATAAAAACAGCATCATTGAGTGAATTTGAGCCGCCGAGCCGCAGATAGATATTGATGGCATTGAATGCGCTTTTATTGATCCAGACAGGGATGACGGCATTTTTTCTGCCGTCGGTTCCCGGTAGATAAAGAGCCTCGACATAAGCATCGAGCGCGCCTTGGAAATCATTGAGATTTTCGAGAGTTCTGCCGAGTTTATAGAAGCATTGGAGTTTGAAATCTGAGGGGAGTTTTTCTTTAACCAGTGTATTGTAAATATTTGCGGCGCGTGTGAGGATTTTTTCATCTTTTGTTTTGCTGCCGAGGATGAAGAAATTATCAGCGGCCCTGCCGCGGCATACTGCATTGAAAAGCGGATCGCCGGTACGCATTGAAGCACCGGCAAGATAGCAATCTGCGCTTTTTGCCTGTTCGCCCTGATCGGCATAAATGGTGCCTGCCAGGAACATTCCTTCTGCGGAGAGGTCTGTAATTGGCAATTTTTTCAATTCTTCAAGATATTTTACTGCGTTGTCAAATTGTTGAAGCTGATAAAAAATTACTGCGCGGTCATAGATGATTTGTACAGTTGCGGAATTATTTTTATGTTTTCCGTTGATGCGGCTGATTTCATCGAGAATTTTCAAAGCATCCTGCATGCGGTCAGTTTCGCGCAAGTAATCGACTTTGTGAAAGAGTGCGTTGACTGTAAGTTTGTGTTCGGGATAACTTTTCTGCAATTTCTCAATACTGTATTGCATTTCGTCAAAACGGCCTGCCAGAAAATATGAATATACAGATTTATAGAATGCTTCCGCCCCGGATGGATGTTTGGGGTATTGTTCCGCAAATGTCAGAAAGAGCAATCCGGCATTGGTGTATGTCTGGCGTTTGAAATACAATTCTGCAGCTTTCAGCCATGAATTGATGATAAGGGGGGCGCCTCCGGAATGTTTTGAGCCCTGCCGTGCGATTTTTTCAAACATTGCGGCGGCTTCGTCTTCTTTTTTCTGCAGTTCAGCAATGATTGCGCTGAAATATTCTGCGGCGACAGACAATTCGGGCAGAGAGTCATCATTGATATCTTTCAGCATTGTCAGGCGGCGTATATCCTGTATGGCGGCATCAAGTTCACCGTTGTTTATTTTGCATTGTATCAAATAGATCAATGCTTCAGGATAGTTGGCGGAATCAGGAGCAATACGGCTCAAAATAGATTCGCCCATGCGGTATTCCTTGTTTTCAAAATAATACTTTCCGGTCAGCATGATACCCATATCATTGATCGCCGGTGAATTCGGGAAATCGGCGAGGAAAGCATACAGTTTCAGCATTTCGCTTTTTCTGTTTTGTTTTTTCAATATTTCAGCAGCGGCGGCGGCAGCTTTTGCCCGTAAATCGGGAGCTGCTGCAGTATTATTTTTGATTTTCAGATAAGTTTGCAATCCGAGATCACCGTCGCGCAGACTGTTCATCAAATCTGCCATAATCATCTCCCATTGGGTACGGTCATTGATATTGGGAAGTGATTTGAGCATGGACTTTACTTCGGTCAAAGCATCCTGTCTGCGGTTGATGGTGATGTACAATTTGATGAGGTTTTTGCTGCTTTCCACGCGCAATTCATCATTGGGGGCGAAATAGGTTTGATTTTTCAGGTGAAAAGCGATTTCGGCATTATTTTTTTCTTTTTGAGCCTGTTGCTCTGCCAGCAATGCCCCCTGATAAAGCACTGCATCACCGATAAATGCCCGCAATGGCTGTTCATCCGGAAATATTTTTTTGAAAAGTTTGTTATATTCCGGCAGATTTTGATTTATTGCATGGAGCAGAAGTTCAAAATGCTGCAATTTGCCCTGTTGTGCGGGGAATTTTGTTTTGAGATGGTTCAATTTTGCGGGGATGGGATTCAAACTGCCTGCGGTTGCAAGGGCGCGCAATTCCAGTAATTTGAGCTGCATTTCTCCATGAGCTGCAACAGATGGAGCATTGATGGCGTCAGAGATGATTTTCAATGCTTTCTGAGCGCGTCCGTCGGCAAGATATACACAGCTCAGCAAAGTGACGGCATCGTATTTGACTTTGCTGTTGAGATTTTTTTCTTTCAATATCCCGGTCAGGATATTTTCGCAATTTTTCAGTTCATTTTTGATAAAACGAGCCTGTGCCTCAAGCATTTTGAAACGGATTTGCATATCATTTGGCACTGATTGTCTGATTTTGTCCATTTCAATCTGTGCAGTTTTCAAATCGGATATGCGCAAAAGACTTTCGATATACGCAAAAACGCGTTCAAAATATTCTTTTGACATGATGAGCGGAGCATCTGTTTCCTTGCTCAAAATTCTGCTTGCGGCATCAAAATTACCTTCGCGGTATGCTGTCATGCCCGCGCTTTCGGCGGCGGACAATTCAAGCATAACGCATGAGAGAATAAAAATTATGATTGCTGAAAATTTCATTTGGCTTCTTCTGCGCCGGTTCCTGTTTCGAGAGCGACACCCTGATTGCTGATGACTTCTTTGATTTTGTCCATGAGTTTCTGCTGCAATTCGGGGGATTTTTCGAGCAGAGCTTTGGTTTGATCTCTGCCCTGTCCGAGCTGTTCGCCGTCAAAGCTGAACCATGAGCCGCGTTTTTCGAGGATACCGAGGTCAGTTGCCACATCAAGAATTGAACCGATTTTGGAAATACCTTCGGCAAAATTGATTTCAAATTCGGCGACGCGGAACGGGGGAGCCATTTTGTTTTTGATAACTTTGACGCGCACTTTGTTGCCGGTGGGGTTGCCGGTGTTGTCTTTGAGTGCGGTAACTTTGCGGATATCCATGCGGATGGATGCATAAAATTTGAGAGCATTACCGCCGGTGGTGGTTTCAGGATTGCCGAACATGACACCGATTTTTTCACGGATCTGGTTGGTGAAAATGATACAGGTGCGGCTGCGGCTGGCGACTCCGGTAAGTTTGCGGAGAGCCTGTGACATCAATCGGGCCTGCAGTCCCATATGGGAGTCGCCCATCTGCCCTTCAATTTCAGCGCGGGGAACAAGGGCGGCAACAGAGTCGATGACGAGGACATCGATCGAATTGCTGCGTACGAGAGCATCTGCGATATTGAGAGCATCTTCTCCGCAATCGGGCTGCGAGATAAGGAGTTCATCAATATTTACGCCGATTTTTTTGGCATAAGTCGGGTCAATGGCGTGTTCGGCATCAATGATGGCGCAGCGTCCGCCCATTTTCTGAGAATTGGCGATGACATGCAGACAGACGGTGGTTTTGCCGCTGGATTCGGGGCCGAAGATTTCGATAATTCTGCCGGCGGGCAGACCGCCGATACCGAGAGCGAGGTCGAGAGCGAGCGCGCCGGTGCTGATAACGGGGACATCTCCGAGGTGTGTTGAGCTGTCGCCGAGGCGCATAATAGAACCTTTGCCGAATTCTTTTTCAATCTGACTGATTGCGATTTCAAGACTTTTTGCTTTGTCATTGAGTGTATTTTTGTCTGCCATAAACATCTCCTTGGTCTATATAATATATTTACAAATACGCTTCACAAAAACTATATCATTCCAAAGCATTTTTTCAAGTGCCAAATCATCTTTTTATCAAAAAAGATGTCAAGCTTTTTTCGCGGTTCAGATAAATAATTCCCGTATGAGGAAAAAGTTTGATAAAAACAATTTTCATGCTTGCAAAAAACAAATTGACAGTTTATACTATATTCTGTAACAGAAAAACAGTTATTGTACTGAATTAAAAACTGCAGGGAGTATTATATGAAAGATTTTATCAGAATCGGTATCATTGGAAGTTTCGGCAGACCGGGATGGGTCGCAAATGTCATGCGCTTGCGTACTGCCGGTAAAGCAAAAATTGTTGCCTGTGTTGATCCGGTTGATGCTAATTATGAAAAATCGCAGAATATGTATAAATTCGAGGATATGAACAGATATGCGACTGTTGAGGACATGATCGGCAATGAACAGCTTGACGGTATCATCATCGGTTCTCCCAATTCTTTCCATTTGCAGAATCTCCTGTCACTCACCGGGCAGAAAATTCCGCTTCTTTTGGAAAAACCGCTTGATGCAAACTGGGAAAACATTTGTAATGTCATGCGTTTCGCCCGCAGTTATAATGCTCCGATCCTTGTCGGTCACTGCATGCGTTTCGCTCCCATTCTCGTCAAGGCCAAAGAAATGATCAAATCCGGCATGATCGGCCAAATCGGCTCGGCAACTTTTGTTCAATACTGCCATTATGGCAACGGAATGTATCATTCATGGCGGCGCGAAATGAAAAACAGCGGCGGCATGATGCTTGAAAAAGCAACTCATGATATCGATGTCATGCAATGGCTTCTTGATTCAAAAGTAAAAAGTGTTACCGCCAGCGGCAGACTTGTTGCTTACGGCGGCAAAGAATCATCAGAACTTCATTGTCAGAACTGTGAAAAAGTTTTCAGTTGCCCCGAAAGCCCCGTCAATATCCGTCATCGCTGGACCGAGGGTGAAAATGATATTTTTGAACTTGCCAATATTGAACTCGGTGTGTGTTCGCTTGCTGAATGTGTGGATGTGCCGGATGATGAAATCAATCTGATCAAATTTGAAAACGGCATTCATGGGACATACAGTCAGGTATTTTATTCTCCGCGTGCATTCAGGCACCGTGTTTATACGATTTGCGGAACCCGCGGCGCAATGGAAATTGATCTTGGCGAATATAACGGTCAAATCCTTTATACCGACCGTTACGGTTCTGCTTATGACAAACAGGTGCTTGAGTTTGATTATGTCAAACGCAACCACTACAACGGCGACGGTTATATGTGCCGCCATTTCTACGAAATAATTACCGGAGATGCAAAGCCGATGGCTACTGTCGAACAGGCATTTTTCGCCGAAGCTCTCGGTTATGCTTCAAATCTCAGTCAGCGCGAAGACCGGCAGGTCAATATTGCCGAAATCATCCCCTCCGATCTTGCAGATTTGCTGGATAAGACGATTGATTTCAAATAATATCTTTGCCAAAGCTGTCTGTATTGATAGTGCAGAAAAAAAGGGCAGTTGCAAAACCTCAAAAGGTATGCAGCTGCCCCATTTTAATTCAGGCAAATTGACTTTTATTCAGCCAGTTTCTTTTCCAGATAGGAGCGGAGTTCATCGATGCTGATGCGTTCCTGTTCCATGGTGTCGCGGTTGCGGACGGTTACGGCATTGTCTGCGGCTGATTCAAAGTCGAATGTTACGCAGTAAGGAGTACCGATTTCATCCTGACGGCGGTAGCGTTTGCCGATACTGCCGGTAACATCAAATTCGCAACGGAAATGTTCGTTGAGTTCCTTGTAGAGAGTTTGAGCATTGTCGTTGAGTTTTTTGGAGAGCGGCAGCACTGCGACCTGAATGGGAGCGACTGCTGCGGGCAAGTGGAGAACGATACGGACATCTTCATCCATGCCTTCTTTCTGGGTGGAAGCGGTATCTTCGTCATACGCATTGGCGAGGATGGCGAGGAAAGTTCTGTCCAGACCGACGGAAGTTTCGATGACGGTCGGCATGAATTTGCGGCCGTTGTCGTGGTCCATGTACTGCAGATCGGAGCCGGAAAATTCGCTGTGGCGTGAAAGATCCCATGTGCCGCGGTGGTGGACACCTTCAAGTTCGCCCCAGCCGAAGGGGAACTGAACTTCGATATCAATAGCAGCTTTTGCATAGTGAGCGAGTTTTTCGTGGACGTAAATACGGAAGAAATCGTCTTTGAATTTGAGTTTGTTTTTGTAATAATTGATACGCTGTTCTTTCCAGTATTCAAAGAATTCCATACCCTGATCGCCGTCGCAGAAAAATTCCATTTCCATCTGTGTAAATTCACGGCTGCGGAATGTGAAGTTGCGGGGATTGATTTCGTTACGGAAGGCTTTACCGATCTGGGCGATACCAAAGGGAAGCTTCTGGCGTGCAGCGATGCGGATGAGATCGAAGTCAACAAAAATGGGCTGACAGGTCTCTGCGCGCAAATATGCTGCATGTTCTTCGTCGAAAACGGGTCCGACAAAAGTTTTCATCATGAGGTTGAATTCGCGGGGTTCGGTCAGATTTTTTGAACCGCATGCAGAGCATGTGGTGGGATCAGCCATCTGGTCAACGCGCCAGCGTGCTTTGCAGTCTTTGCAGTCGGTCATGAGGTCGCTGAACTGATCGATATGGCCTGAAGCTTTCCAGACTTTGGGATGACAGATGACGGTTGAATCCAAACCTTCGATATTGTCGCGGATTTCGACCATTTCGTGCCACCACAGATTTTCGATAGCGCGTTTCATGCGGCTGCCGTAGGGACCGTAATCCCAGAAACCGTTGAAACCGCCGTAAATTTCAGAGCTTTGGAACACAAAACCGCGCCGTTTGCACAAGCTGACGATTTTTTCCATCAAATCCTGTTTTTTTTCTGCCATATTGACACCTCTGTTTTTTTATGTTTAAGATATTAACTAAATTTTTAAAGACAAAACATTTACATAATTTACATCAAATATCGGATTTTGCAAATCTTTTATGCAAAAACTTTGTGCAAATGCCGAAAAATCGCTTTTTGCAATGATATTTTTGCAGATTTTTGTATTTTTTTACAGAAAATATTAATTGGAAGAATTTATTTTCTGCCCGCAGAGTGCGCCGGAACTCAATGCCCATTGAATATTGTAGCCGCCGCACGGTCCGTCAACATCAAGCAGTTCGCCGGCAAAATAAAGCCCGGAAACGATACGGCTCTCAAGCGTTTTGCTGTTGACTTCATCAAGAGGGACGCCGCCTTTTGTAACCATGGCTTTGTGCCAGTTTTCGGTTGCTTTGGCATGAAGTTTCAAAGAAGTCAGGTTGTCGAGCAGGATTTTTGTTTCTGCTCCGGTGTAGCGTGCAATCGGAGTTTCGGGGGCCGGAACGAGTTGTTGAACAATTTTTCTGGGGAGATATTCAGCCATGATTTTTCCAACGGAGAGTTTTCCGTTTGTTTGCCGCTGCCGAGCCAGACGGTTCTGCCATTCAGCGCGGGAAACTGATGCAAACAGATTGATTTTTAACGGTACAGTTTGTTGTTCATCCAGCAGTTGAGCAGTTCTGCCGGCGAGATCAAGTACTGCAAATGCGGAAATCCCCTGATGAGTGAAAAGAAGTTCTCCGCGACAGGAAAGTTTTTCTCCCGGCATATCAATCGCACATTCTGCATTTTCGAGGGAAATTCCGGCACATGTTCCGACCCATTCTTCAACGCATTGCAATCCGGTCATGGCAGGATAAAGTGCCGTTACTGAATGTCCCGCCTGACGGGCAAGAGAATATCCGCTCTCGCTGCCGCTCCATTTGGGATAAGATTTGCCGCCGCATGCAAGCAGAACATTGTCGGCAAAAAAGTTTTTATTTCCGCAGCAGACACCGCAAATTTTTCCGTTTTCAACGAGTAATTCATCGGCGCGGGTATTATTCAGACATTCAACATATTGATCTTGGCAGCAATTCAACAGAGCATCGACCAGATCAGCTGCTTTTCCGGAAACGGGAAAACAATGAAAACCGTCTGTAACTTCTATCGGAACTCCGTGAGCTTTGAAGAAATCACGAGTCATCTGTGGTGGAAAATTTTTCAATGCAGGTAGCAGAAAACGCGATTTTTTGCCGAAAGCACGAGCCTGCTCATCGGCGGAGAGAATATTGGTAACATTGCATCTTGCACCGCCGGAAATAGGCAGTTTGCCGCCGAAGCGTTTTTCTTTTTCCAGCAGCAGAACTTTTTTGCCGCGCACAGCACAGAAAAAAGCACCGGCAAGTCCTGCCGGACCTGCACCGATGACAATAAGATCATATTTTTTTGCAGAATCGTTCAACAGTTTCTCCATAAAATTATTTTGTACGCCGTCTAATATAGCAGAATGGACAGTTTTATGCAAGAATATTTTTAAAAATTATCCAGTTTTGTTGAATGTTATCTTGCAATGTTAATTTTTTTGCTGTATAGTAAATTCAATTTTTAATCGAAAGGAGATTTTATGAAGAAATTTTTAATGTTTGGTCTTGCTTCAATGCTGGCTGTTTTGAGCGGTTGTGCCGCACCTGAAAAAAAAGTTCAGAAAGATGCGGAACTTTTTGATGAAACCGAAACAAATTTGAAACGCTTTGCCAATGTCATGCCGCCGGAAGTTAAAACGATTGCCTGTATTTCTCCGGGGTCAACTCCCAGTTCGCTTCATCACCGCAAAGGTGTTGAACTTCTCCGGCAGGCGGGTTACAATGTCAAGGTTATGCCGCATGCTTTTGTCCGGCAAAAAAATATAGGACAGGCTCCGCTGGCAGGGCGTCTGGCGGATTTTTATGCAGCATGGAACGATCCCGAAGTTGATATGATTTTCTGTGTGCGCGGCGGCCGCGGCAGTGAAGAAGTCCTGGATAATCTGGATTGGACAAAATTGAAAGATCGCCCTGAATTGTATTTTCAGGGATACAGTGATATTACATTGATCGTCGGCGCGCTGCTGGCGAAGAAAAACGGTCATCCGATCGCCGGTCCTATGGCAGGTTCAATGTCCGGTTTGCCCGCTGATGCTATTGACGCAATGCGCAAAATGAATCACGGCGAAGCTCTCGGCCCGATAAAAATCGAAACCCTCGTCCCCGGAGAATGCAAAGGATATCCGGTCGCCGGCCTCCTGCAAAGATTCAATGTCCTTGCGGACAAGGATTATTGTCCTGCAACTAAAGACAAAATTATTTTTATTGAAGGCGTGAGCATTGACGCAAAGACGGTGAAAAAATGTCTGTATGATCTCAAAGCGAAAAAGTTTTTCGATGGGGTAAAAGGTGTTGTTTTCTGTAAATTTGCCCGTTGTAATCCGGCGAAAGAAGTCGATGCGATAATCCGTGAATTTGCTCCGAAGCTTGGAGTTCCGGTTTTGTATGGTTATCCGTTCGGACATGTTTCGCGCTGTTACAGTATAGATTTCACTCGTCCGGTCGAAATCAAGAACAGTTCAGTATATTTCCCTGAAGTCAAAAAATAATATCGCTTCACGGTTGAAAATCTGTAAGGAATAGAATATGATCAGTGAAATAACTTATTTCTGCAAAATTGATAAATCCATGCAGCCGGCAATGTTTCGCAAGGCAAAATCCGCAGAACCCCGTCCGCTTCTCGTTGCCTTGCATACATGGAGCCATACTCATACGGTAGCATATCAGGAGTATGCAAATGCTTGTGAGCGGAATGACTGGAATATGATTTTTCCTGAGTTCCGCGGACCGAACTGGACTCAGGAGGCATGTGGTTCTGATTTTGTCATTTCTGATATTGAGGATGCTGTTGCATTTATGAAGAAAAAGACCAATGTTGATCCGAACCGGATTTATCTTTGCGGCGGTTCCGGCGGAGGCCATTGTGCTTTGCTCATGGCAGGACGGCGGCCGGATTTGTGGACAGCGGTTTCTGCATGGTGTCCGATTTCTGATATTGCTCAATGGTACAAACAGTGCCTTGGCAGCAAATTTAAGTGTTATTCAGAAAATATAATCAAATCTTGCGATGGCAATCCATTTGAATCTCCTGCGGCGGCGAGAGAATGTCTGCTGCGTTCACCTCTGACATGGCTGCCCAATGCAGTTGATTTGCCAGTGGATATTTCAACCGGTATTCATGACGGACACGCCGGCAGCGTTCCGGTGAGTCAGGCATTGAATGCGTTTAATGTTATTGCGCATGACAGAGATAAAATTTCAGCAGAAGATATTGAATATATCGTTAAAAATGAATCAATTCCATCCGGACTTGCAAAAAGCTGCAAACAGGATCCATCATTAGGACGCAAAATTCATTTCCGCAGACAATCAGGCAATGCCCGTATAACTCTTTTTGAAGGTGGACATGAGTGTTTGACGGCTGCGGCTGTGCAATGGCTGGCAAAGCAGGTCAAAGGCAAAACAACTGACTGGTCCGCCGGCAAAGCAACCAGGATAAAAACAGATTCAAAACTTTCCGGTTGAATTTTTCCGGATGTTGCAGTACAAAATCGTTATTTATGTGAAAATAAGTATTTATTTGATTCAGAGAGGAGTTGAATATGTCAAAAATTTTATTTGTTTTTATTGCAGCGGTATTTTTTGTATTTGTCGGGGGATGCAGCAAATGCCATCTTACTTCTGCACCGGGCGCACCGGAATTTGATGCGGCGGATTATGCGGTCAGATATTGGCAGGATATTGCGCGGCCGGTTCCGGTTTTTCAGAAAACTCTGCCGGAAAAAACTTTGGCGGAATCAGAGAGGATTTTTGCTGAATATAAAGCTCTTTTCCTGAAATATGCTCCTTATCTCATAGACGAATACAACTCTGTGGACAAGGCTCTCAACTGGCCGCAGGGGACTTATCTCAAAAGAACTTTCTGGCCCCTCGATGGAGAGGCCATGGCAAAAAATATTAAAGGTCATGAATGTACCAGCTGGGCGGTTTTGCCTGATCTGGCGGCAGAAAATCAGCTCCTTTTGCACAAAAACCGCGATACAAGTATAAAGAAATCGGTTATAGTTCACCGTCCGGCTTCGGAGCGTTACGGTTATATTGGACTGCATGATATCGGCTGGGCTGATATTACGATGGGGATGAATACGGTCGGACTTGCTGTTGTCATGAACAGCGGTGACAAAAGTGATGGAGAATCTTTTTGCGGCATGGACACAACTTTGCTCGGCAGGATTCTGCTTGAGAAATGCAAAACTGCCGATGAAGCGGTCGCGATGCTTAAAGATATGGTTGAAAATAAAGCCTACAAACATGGCGTATCTGGTTCAATCTGGATGATTGCTGATAAGGATTGTGTTTATGTTGTTGAAAATGATGCTCTCCGTTTCAGTACGCAGAAGTACAAAAGCGGTTTTGTTGTGCGCGCCAACAGCTGGAGTTTGCCGGATATGTTGCCTTTTTCACAGAAAAGTGCGGCTTATGTCATGGACAGCCGGAGGCGTGAATTTGCTGTGAGCAGGGCGGTTTTTGACAGCGGCACACAATACAGTCGTCCTGTAACTGCGGAGATCATGGCAAAGGCGGCAAGAGTTCCGACAATTCCTGAATTGCCCAAAAATGACGGTCCGTGCGCCAGCCGTACTGTTTCCGGTGCGACATTTTCCATCGACCGTGAATTTCCGGCAGATTTAAGTACTGTATATGCGGCAGCTGGTAATCCTGATTATACCTTTTTTATTCCTGTGCCGGTAACTGTCAATAAGCTCCCTGATGTTCTGCTGAATCAGAAATTCAGCGCGGAAGTTTATAAAAATCTTGCGGCAGGCAGGAAAATTGTAAGTGATGAGAAGCGGGCGGAAATCGAAAAAAGAATCAATCAGATACATCGTAATGCCCGTGAAAAAGCACGCAAAATTCTTCGGGAATGTTTTTCCGGAAATGCCCGCCTTGAGGCGCGCAAAATTATGAATGATGCTTTTGCGGAAAACTGGAAAATTATCAGTAAGAGTCTGCAAAAATAAATTTACTGTAAAATTTGATTTGAAAGGGAATGAAGTTTAATGGATTTTTTATCAGGAAGTCAGCGATGTGCCGACTTTTACTGACGGAATATTTCCTAAATGCAATCTGACTGCACCGCTTTATCCCGGCGATATGAAAAGGATCAGAGAAATTGCTCATGCGCTGGAAAAAGAAAAACAGCAGTAACATAATTTTACCGGCAAATCAGAAAAAATCAAGCCGTATTCTGAACGCAGAATGATTTTCAGCAGAGGCTTCTGCTGTTCATGTAGTTGCTCAATGTTCAGGACACAGCTTTTTCAAAAAGGTATTTTTGCTGCAGGGCTGTTTTAAGCAACAGCCCCATAAAGTTTTTTCAGAATCGGCAATAATGCTTATTTGCCATATTTTTCAAAGTACGGTTTCAGTGATTCACCCCAGACGGTATAACCTTTGACATTGCGGGGGTGGAGTAAATCGGGCATCATGCTTTTTTCGAGGATTCCTTCAGGAGTGAGGAAGTTTTTGCGGATATCGACCCAGATAATGTTTTTGCCGTCGCAGAATTTGACGATTTCGGCATTGATTTTTTCGTTGCGGATGCGGTTTTTGTCATTGTTGTCTTTACCGCGGGGGAAAATGGCATAGAGCAGGATTTTTGCTTCGGGATAGAGCTTGCGTACATCATCAAGAATGCGCTTGATACCGGCTGCAGTGGCGCGGTAATCTTCGCGATTGTTGGTACCGATCATGAGGGTAACGAGCTGCGGCTTGACAAGTTCGAGGATGCCGCTTTTTTCAACGATCCAGAGAGTGTGTTGAGTGCGATCTCCGCTGCATCCGAGGTTGAGGATGGCATAAGGATCAAGGTATTTTGCTTTAGCTTTGGCGGCGTTTTTGTATTCCCACTGGTGAGTGATTGAGTCGCCGAGCATGAGGATTTTGATTTTATCTTTGTTGGCTTCAGCGAAAGCTTTTTTCGCTTCATGGCGTTTTGCATGGCGTTTTGCCTGAACGGGGGTGGTAGTGCTTTTGATAGCTTTTTGCAAAGCTTTTTGCGGATCAATTTTTTTTGCTGCGGCAGCAGTTTTTTGGGCTGGAGCTGCAGTTTTCTTATCAGCCTTGGTTGTGTTTTTTGTTTTTGTGTTTTCAGTTTTTGCAGCATTATCTGGATTGTTGGAGATACAGCCGCACAAAAGAGCGAGAACTGCGGTCAGTGCAATGGTAAAAAGAGCTGTTTTTTTCATTTTTGGGGTCCTTTTGTATTATTGCAAGTTGAAATAAAAACTGTTTTTAATATAACATTTGCATAGGGAATTGCAACAACAGAAAAAGAAAAATTTCAGTTTTATTTATTGAATTTGATTTTTGCGATCCAAATCGAATTGTCGCTGCCGTACTTCATGCATTTTGTATAGTCGAAAGTATCAGGACCGGTTGTCTGCATCCATTCTGCGGCGATGATCCATGATTCATTTTCATTTATCTGCATACAGCCGAAGTTGCCGAGTCTGGCACCGCGTTCGGGTACGGCAATCATCTCTGTACTGCGGATGAGGCACATTTTTTCAGTATCAAATTCAGCTATGAACAGCGGTGCGCGGTGGCGGAAAATATGATCATTATTTGCATTTTTGCGGGTATAGACCATATAAAGTTTGCCGCCGCCGTTTATCCAATGCTGCTGGGTGCAGTAATTGCCGATATTGCTGCCGTCGTCGAAACAGAGTTCTTGCGCAGGCTGAAAATTCAAACCGTCATTGCTGAAGCTGACATAACCGCTTTTGTCATTTCTGAGTGCCAGAAAAAATTTGCCGTTGTGCTGCGCAATCGAAGGTTCACCAAGACCGCGCGGTACAGAGATTTTTAATGGAGAACCAACTTCTTTTACCTTGAGTTCTTTGCCGTTGAAACTGCATTTCAATACCCATGCATTATAACATGAAGTTTTTTTCAGGTCTTCTGCTGATGCACCATAAACCGGAATCAGCAGATCCCCGTCCGGAAGCTCAAGTATTTGAGTGCTGCCGGCTCCGCAGTTGAAAAAAGTTTTTTCATCCGGCATTGTAAGTTTTTGAAAAGGCTGCCAGTCGCCGCTTTTTTCGTCAAAAATGCTCCATAACGTGTATCTTGGATTGGGAACTGACAGTTTGCCGTAAATCACGCTGTGTCCGGTAATGATGAGTTTGCCGGTTTTGCGGTGATAAAAAGGAGTGCCGTCGCTCATTACGATATCGCAGTTGTTTTTGTATTTCCGTCTGACAAGTGTTTTTGATTTGCGGATTTTGCTCCATGTTTCGCCTTTGTCATTGCTCTGTATGATTTCCAGTCCGAAGAAATCATCAATACCTTTCAAATAAAGCGGCTGGGTGGTAATGATTGCCTTGCCGTCGGGAGTTATGGCGCCGCGAGCATGGACATAACAGAATTTTCCGTTAAAATCGTTATTTTTTATCTGCTGCAAAGTTATTTGCGGTTTGGCAGAGATGTTTGCGGCTGTGAGTGTGATGATTGTCATAAAAAGTGATACTCCCGATAGCATTTTTGTAAACATGATAAATCCTTTGTTTCTGTTATCACAATTCGTTGAGTCCACGGACAGACAAATTGATTGATTTTGCGTATTCGAGCAGCTGTGTAAGCTGTTCAATGGAGATATGATGAGTAGGCGAATGTTCTTCCTTGATATTGTGAGCGTAGAAAACGATTACGCTTTTTTCGTCAGCGGCGCGTTTCATTGCGGCTTTGACTTCATCCATATTGAAATCTCCGCTGCCGTTGAAACCGTAAAAAAGCTGTTTGCGGGCGACTTTTTTAACGAAGCATCCGTCAGCTTGAGCGAGTGGAACATCATCTTTTTTAACTGCGGCTGAACTTGTGCGCAGAAAATCAAAAACAGTAAATAATTCTTTATCTGTTGCGTCTGAATTTTGACTGTACGGATAAGCGAATGCGCGGATTTTGATTCCATTACGGCGGCATATTTCAAGTTGCGGCATTACTTCTTGCTGGACATAAGACATTGCACCGTTCTGATTGCGGTAATCAATGGCGCGCAAATGGTTGGCTCCGTGCAGACCGATTGAATGTCCGGCAGTCTGCAGTTTTTTCATAGTTGATAAAGCTTGTTCGTCAATTTCACCGAAAATAAAAAATGTCGCATGAGCATTATATTTTTGAAAAAGCGGTATTGCTTTTTCCCAGTTCGCGAAATGGCGGTCGTCGAAAGTCAGACAAAGTGTTCCTGTTTGTGCATACATGGCAAAAATACATCCTGTCACAGTTAATAATGTTAAAATTTTTTTCATGGATTATAACAGTTTAAATTATTTGAATGCCGTAAGTTGATAAATGAGGGGCGGTAAATAAATACCGCCCCTATGTGTATATATCAGAATTCGAGAACAGCCAGCGCATATCCTTCAAAAGGCGGCATTTTTATTTTAGTATAATTGCCGTCCTGTTTGATTTCGATAGGATTCCTGTCGGCGGCAAGATATGCCTTTTTGACAGTTCTGCCGTCGGTTTTAACCGCAAACGAACCGTTGAGAACCGCGAGTGCATCTTCCACAACATTGGTATTGATGCGGCGTTCCGGAGCGTAAGCAGTCAGATGGATGTTCAATCTGTCCGGCTGTCCGGTAAGAGCCATACGGACACAACCGGGGAGTTTATTGACTTTGACCAGCGGTTCGGCGATTGCGGCTTTGATGATATTGCTGAAAATATCACGCAGATGCAGCGCACCGCGTTTGGCATAACCATCAAAAAGTCCTCCTGCACACCAGAAACAGTTGCCTTTGCGGGTGATGAACGGCATATTTGTTTCTTCCTGCGGCGGCGCATAAAAGATCGGGTGATCAGTTGCCCAGCCGAGGTTGTAATAAGGTTTGACAAGATATGATTCACATTCTGCATCTTTGAGTTCAGCCTTGACTGCCGGTGCATAGAGAGAACTGAACATATCGGGAAGTCCGCTGCTCAAAGTGCCGTTCATTTTGAAATAAACGGGATCCATGCCGCTTTCAGATTCATATTCAATGCCGAGTTCTGCGCTGAAAGCTTTTGCCGCATTTCCGCCGCAGCAGAAAAATGCTCCGCCAGCGGCAATATGTTTGCGGATGCGTTCCGCGAGTTCATCGCTGACCGGCATATTTTCCGGGAGGATCAGCAGTTTGTATTGTGACCAGTCTTTGTCGCAATCGGCAAAAACGATATCAAACTGCATTTTCAGCTCATCAAGCATACGGACACAACTCTGCATGACTTGATTTGAGGTGATTTTTTCGGTTGCGTATGAAACTGCAACGGCGATATCCGCCTGATTGACCGCGTTTTCATAAAATTCATCGTATTGCTGCAAGTCGTTGTAAACTTCGGCAATGCGGTCGAAAACTGCCAGATCTTTGTCGCCTCGCGGATGCACATGACCTCCGATATTCGGACGCATACCATGAGCCAGCCCGTAAGCGAGGTCAAATTTCAGAGCATCTGCGGTACGCAGACCGCCGAAATCGCCCCAGTTATAGAAACGGCCGGTCATATTCAGAACCTGCCGCTTGGGAGTGATGTTGCGCAGAGCGTGTGCCATGATCGGGAGATATTCGTACCCCCAGCTGGCGGTGGGCAGACATTCGCAGTCAAAAAAAGTATCCAGATGGCGGCCCGCACCATCTCCGGGTCCGTTGAAATAAATCATCGGTTCAGGGATTATTTCTTTGATCGCGGCGGCGATGTCGGCACAGAAGCTCAATCCTGATTCGGTTGAAAATTTGAAAACTTCTTCCTTGTTGAGAGGGTCAATGCCGCGTTCTCGCATCATTGCGGTACAGGTCGGGCAGACACAGCCGAAAGCCATGACACAGTCGATGAAAAATCCTTCGACCGGATATTTGCGCGCGATTTCCTGAATCATGCTGATGATGTGGGCGCGGTATGGGGAGTTGTAACATACCCCCAATGCATCGGGAGTTGCCATGCCCCAGTAATTGTGTCCTGCCATTTTCTGCGCCTGCCATTCGCGGTGGGCAACGAGTTCCATGGTACTTAAGCCGCCGTTGAGATAAGCGACAAGACCTATGCCTTTGGCTTTGCAGCATTTGGCAAGTTCGCCGAAAAGGTCATATTCAAGCGCGGGGTGGCGCGTACCGATTTCGGTATCGTAATACGCTAGCCCCATGTTGCATCTTGCATGAAACCCAAGATAATTCACGCCGCAGCGTTTGAGCTGGTCGGTGAAAAAATCAGCATCAAAATCTTTGCCGACATCAGGGTTTTCGATTTGAGTATGGTTGTCAAAGAACAAACCGTATTTAACTTTATGCATTTTCCGGAATCCTTTTATTTGACCATGACAGTACCATAATTTTCGGGAATATGCCAGACACCGTAGATCGCCAGCGGGCAGAAAGTTGAATATTGAACATTTTGTCCGGTAACGCGGTGAGTACGGATGGGATTGAAGCGCAGTTCAGAACCTTTGCCGCCGATAGAAGTATAGGGAACGGCGACTTTGGCAATCCAGCGGTCTTTCAGACGGTCAACTTTGACGACGACATTGGGGATTTTGCCCCATTTTGAAATGCCGTTGGTGAAAGTGTTGCAGCTCCATTCGCCGCGGTCGTTGACGAGCAGCTGGAAATTCTTCTGGATTTTGCCCATGGGAGCGATGTAAAGTTCGACGCAGTTATCGTTCCAGACGGCACCGTCTTTTTTGTCAGCGACTTTCTTGTAAACGGTTTTGTTCATGTCTTTTTCAAAGAATTCGGCGCGGATGAAGAAATGAGTATCGCTGGAAGCGAGTTTGAAATCAGCCTTGGCGCTGAGTTTGCGCTGGAAGCGGCTGCCGGGTATCATCTGATAAGCCGGAGCTTTTTTCCAGATATTTTCGGCAGGGAAAGCGGAACCTTTGACTTTGACAGCGGTCATATTTGCCTGTGCGCGGACGATATCTTTGCCCATGACGAGTTTATGAGTTTCGACCATGGGGTCATAGACATATTTTTTGAGCAATTCGCCGTTTTGGGCGTATTTTGTATTGGCTGTTTTGCGGACTACGGCATCAACGATTTTACCGAGGGAGTCAAGTTCTTTTGTGTTGTAAGCGATTTCCCAGAGTTTTCGTTTTGTTTCGTGACTGCGGTCCCAAGGGGTAACCAGACTGCGGCGGCCGGTATCCACGACAGTTTTCTTCCAGAAATATTCAAAGAGATATTCAAGTCTGTTGAAGAACTGTTTTGCTTCTGCTGCACCGGGTCCGTAAGAGATGGCGAAAAATTCGTCAATTTCCTTTTCAACATCCAAGTCGGGATTTTTCATTAATCTGTAATAGATGTAGCGGTCGAGGATATCGCGTGTGAAGCTGCCGTTGCCGACTTCCATGAACATGCCGATACTTTTGCCGCGGATAGCCTGAATGAACTGATTTATCTTGCGGGGATAAGTTTCAACGATATCAGGCATACTCTGGTTGAAGCCGACGAGGTGATACGACCAGATTGAAACCGGGTTGCCGGTAAAATCGTGCCATTTCTGAAGCTCTGAAACCTCAAATTTATGAGATTTGGGAGAGTGAACTTCTTTCGGGCCGCTGATACAGATTTTTACGCGGATGTTCGACGGTATTTTGATGTTGGGGATTTCGCGTTTGGGCGGATAGATAAGGGTTGAAATGTATTTCCCGGGATATTTTTTGTGAATATGCTCTGCGACTTGAGCCAGCACGCGCCAAATGATTTCAGAGTCGTCGGCGCAGGGATATTTTTTGCGGAAAGCATTGCAGCGTTCACAATAGCATCTGCCGTCATTGCCGCCGTAATGGTCGCAGGGATCGATCATGAATTCATCAGCGGAGAGGAAGGGATAGGGCCATTTTGAGATGCCGCCGTAGGGGCCGCGGCCGTATTTGAAACCTGCTTCATGGATGGATTTACCGGCAAAATAATCATCAGCTGCCTGCATCCACATTTTGAGGACATCGGGATGAGTCCAGCAGGAGAAACCGGGGGTGCGGACACCTTCGGGGCTGAGGCGGACACGGGTCATATCTTTGAGCCAGTTGGGGTCGGTTTTAAGGCCGAGAGCTGATTCGGAATGGCATCCGACAACGACTTTGCGGGGAGATTGGAAGTTGCGGATAATGTATTTGAAAGCATCATCATCTGTTTTGGCGTATGTTGTGGCATCGGGCTGCTTTGATCTGCGGAAGCCCCATGCGCCGCCGGTGGCAATGCGTTCTTTGAAGTATGGTTTGAAACGGATATTGAGGTCATTGACAGCGAGTGTCTTCTTTTCGGGAACGTGTTCAAAACCGATGAAGGGCCAGCGGACGCCGAGCATATCGAGGAAGTGATAAACGCCCTGAAGAGTACCTTTTTCGTCGCAGTCGTATGAGTAATAGAACCAACCGGCTTTTTTTGCGGTATCGTGACCGTAAATTTCAATATCATTGCCGTTGGTACGGATGATGAACTCTTCTTTTTCGAGTCCGGCGGGGTTGCCGAAGCCGAGTTTGAAGTTGTTTTTGAAGGTTGATTTTGTGCTGACGGTAAATTTTGTGCCGGTCATTTTGCCGAGATATTCAGCGAGTTCATCGGCGGCGAGTTTGACAATGGGTTTGGCGTTGGCGGGGATGATAATACCAACTTGAGCCTTGCCGTTGTCGGCGATTTTAAATTCTGCGGCAGAGACGATAGCCGCAGAGATAAGAGTTAAAAGGAGAAGAAGTTTTTTCATTTTGCGGAAGCCTTTTCTGCTTTGAGTTTAGCGATAGCTGCTTCCAGTCCGGGAATAGCTTTTTTGCCGTGATAACTGGTATATCTTTTATCTGTTTTTGCATATTGGAGTGCCAACTCATAATTTTTGAGGGCATCTTCTTTTGCTCCGAGGTTATTATATGCGTTTGCGACTGAGGCGTAAAGAGTTGCCTTGTGCCAGTTGACTTTGCTTTTGGCGGCGGCGGGTTCGCAGATGGTGATGATTGGTTCATATTCTTTTTTGAAGGTTTTGTAAATACATGCAGAATAGTTGCACATGATATAATACAAAATGCTGTCTTCTGCAACGCCTTTCAGGCTGAAAGCGAGATTGAGTTTGTCGAGAGCGTACTGATATTTATTTTTGTCCCAGAGATACATGGCGGCGATATCAACGAGAAATCTCTGGCGTTCAGCCGGTTTGTAAGATTCTTTTTTGAGTTCGTTTTCATAAATTTCAGCGGCCTTGTCTTTCTGCTTTTGTGAAGCAAGGAAAGCTGCGTAAGCTCTGGTGGCGTTATATTTTTCCTTGCCTTCTTTAGCAGCGTTGTATGCTTCGGCATACTTTTCACCTGCGAGTGCGAAATTCTTTTCTTTCTGTGCGGCTTTTGCTTCTTTGGTCAAAGTTGCATAGTCAGCTGCACCGAGGACACAGCAGAAAACTGCTGCCAATACGATAGAGATTTTTTTCATAATAATCATTCCTTTATATATATAATGGTGAGAAAATTATCAATAATATCCAGTTCCGGGCCATTCAAGGGCCTTGCCGTCAAAATAGAACATTTGCTTCCATTTGGTATCGCTTGAGGTCAAATCGGCAGATTTGATAGCAATAGATGTTGCAGAACCGTCGCCATGAACTCCATTGACCAGATTTTTGTGAACATTGATTGCGGGATAGAATGCGGCATTGTTGTTCCAAACGAAAGTACTGTAAGATGGTTGTTCCGGTTTGTCCATGATAGTTACAAAACTTGAGGGCATCATCATTTTTGTAATTTTGCGGGCACGGTTCCATGAAGAACCAGCCGAGTCATAAAAACCTGCTTCGCGATTTTGTCTGTATCCCCAGTAATGTCCGAATCGAGCTCCGGCTGTGGAGTTGGTTGCCTGCTTGAGCGGATAAATTTTGCAAATTTTCGGATATGTTGCAGGATCATCGATAATTGTTTTTTCAGACGGGCAAAGGATAACTTTCGGGGTCATGCTGGGTAGCGTGTAGCCGAGAAATCCATCGAGATTGCGGACGATTTGACGAGTCCAACCTTGATCTACAACCGGGAGATAGTCATTGTAGTCAGAAGAATAGGCGATTGTAGCACTGCCAATCTGTTTGAGGTTGCCGAGGCATTGTGAGGTTCTGGCGCGTTCACGGGCATTGTTTAATGCAGGGAGCAGCATGCCGGCGAGAATCGCAATAATTGCAATCACGACCAGCAGTTCGATCAGAGTGAAACTTCCGATAGTATACATTATAGGAAGTTGACACGCTGGCGCGGGTGCGGAGCCGCCTGAACAACGCGTGCCGTATAAAATGAGAAGTTTGAGAGGATTGAGAACAGTGAGAAGTTTGAGAAAAAGTACAGCTGAATGCACTGCAGTCAAACAAAAATCTGCGGAGCTGATGCTCCGTACAAACTGCTGTACTCTGCTCAACTTGCGCGTCAGCGCATCTGTCAGCTTGACTGCAGTGCAGTCACGGGCAATCTCCCAAAATTCACAAAACTCCCAAATTTCCCACATTGCCCGCCATGTCCCTGCCGCCCGCATTGCGGCTATGCCGTATAAATAAAACCAACCCCTTAACAGAAAGGATAAGAATATGAAAACAGCCTCAAAAAAACATGATAGAATGTATATTACATCATGTTTGTTGATTTTGCTTATACTTTTTCTCAAACTTCTCACTATTCTCAATCCTCTCAAAGTTCTCATTTTATGCGGCACGCGTTGTTCAGACAGTTTCATATTGCGCGCCGGCGCGTTACTGGCAAAGTAGTATTACCACTTTTGCAAGAAAACATTTCTTTATACTATTATACAGCAGAAAAACAGTAATGTCAACAATTTATATAAATTTTCAGTAAAAATTCCTGTATTACCACTTTTGTTGCTTGCAATTTTTTAAAAGAGGTATTATATTCTTTACGATAAACAAGGAGTGGTATTTAAAAATGGGTAAAGCAGAAGACATTCTCTCCGTATTGCGCGGAGAATTGCGCAGCGGCAAGTATTCCGCAGATGATCGCTTTCCTTCGGAATATTCCTTAATGAGCCGTTTTGACGCCTCCAGAGTAACTATCAATAAAGTTACATCACAGCTCGTTTCCGAGGGATTTATTAAGAGAGGGGCGCGAGGTGCAGGAACCAAAGTTTTGCATACATCACCTTTTCCGGTCGGTCATATTGCTTATATCGGACCGGTTGCGCACGCTTATTGCGGCAGGCTGATGAATGGTATTCAGCAGGTTGCGTTTCTCAAAAATTATGCCGTAAGTTTTTTCTGTCCTGATAAAGAATTGTATGCTTATCTGGAAAAAATCCGCAATTCGCAATTTGACGGCGTTCTCGCCTCAACTATCGGCAAAATTCCGCAGCCTTTCCCTTTTCCGGTTGTTTATCTGGATGATGCTTATCCTGTTGACGGCATTATAAAATCTTCAGTAACTTGCACAAATTATATCGGAGCGTATAAAATGGCAGAGGAAGTCATCGCACGCGGTCATCGGGAGATTGTAGTTTGTGCCAATGATTTTGGTTCTTCGGTCAGCCGTATGGACCGCGTAAGAGGTTTTCGCGATGCTATGCTCCAGCACAATATTCCTGATACTGACAAGCGTATATTCCATGAAGAACCGCTTGTCGCGCAGAGTGGTACTGCAAGCGTCCGTTCGATTTTGCGAAAATTTCCGGATACTACGGTCATTATGACTGATTCGGATGATATTGCTTATGTTTTTTATTATGCATTACAGGATATGAAACTCCCACAGCAGATTACCGTTACCGGATACGGCAACATCATGCACCGCCACAATTTTTCCCGTATTGCAAGTGTTGAACAGCACCCTGAAGATATTGGTGCGCAGGGAGTTACCGAGCTTATCCGCTGTTTGGAGGACAAAAATTATGTCGCGGAAAAAGTTATCGAAATTGAAACAAGTCTGGTTCATCTTGAAAAAATTCCATATATAAAACAACAGAAAGGATAAATTATGAAATTTTTCAGCAAAGCATTATTGGCGGGAATATTTGCTGCCGTGTCTTTCGCTCTCTGCGGCGCCGAAGTTTACAGTCCCGCCGCCGAAGCCGCAAAACTCAAGGACAGTAAAATCAAAATCTCCGAAGCGGATATCAAAGCCCTCGGTTTGAGATTTGAACCGATCGAAGTGAAAATAGAAGGTTTGAAAAAAGATTATGATTTTATTTTCATCTCCGATCTTCATGTCATGGCTGATGATGATTCTGAACTTGCAGCAGATCGCAAAGCTGCTATGATTTACCGCCGCGACAAACATTTCAATAATCCGCAGAGCGGTTTGCGCCCCCTCCATGTTTGGGAGAAACTTCCTGCAATCCTCAATAAATCAAACGCCGATGCTGTCTTTTTCTGCGCTGATATGTGTGATACCGGCAGTATTGCCAATGTTTCCGTTCTCCGCGACGGTATGAAAAAGTTGACAGTTCCCTTTCTCTACACCCGCGAAGATCATGATGCAAGCCCGTGGAACCTCATCAGCAAAGATGTTTCCAAACAGAATGCAATCAATGCTGAAATCGACGGTTATCCGAAAGTAAAAACACTTGAGTTTGAAGACCTTATAATTTTCAGCCATTCGACCACTTACAGACATTTCTCGATGGAGCGCGTCGAGGCTCTCCGCAAAGAATGTGCCAAAGGAAAGCCTGTTATTCTCGTTCAGCATGTTCCTTTTGTTGATCAAAATAATCCTGCACATAAAAAACTGCACGCATGGAACGGCCGTATCAAAACCAATCAGCCCGGTACTGCCGCACTGGTAAAACTTCTTACTGTTCCGAACGGCCCCGTCAAACTGATTGTGTCCGGTCATAATCACACCAATATTGATTTTATGTGGACTCCGACTCTGCGTTCGCGCGTTTTCGATGCTGCATTCAGAGGTTATGTCGGCATCATCAAAATCAGAAAAAAATAAATCAAAAGCGGTGTTGTAAAAGATATTGCTGCATTTTAAAATCTGCCGGTATCGATCGGGATTTCTCCGGAAATTCTGGTCAGCCTCGCGGCGTATTTTGCAAGTTCGTTTTCGCGTTGAGCCTGCATGATGTGGGTCGGTGCGTAAACGATTTGCGGCCGCAGAACTTCAAACCCGCAAAATTCGAGAATGCCGCGCTGTATCGGGCGCAGGATGACATTTATATCGCCGTTGAAACCATTTTTGATGTAGGCATCGGCAGTTGCTCCGGTAGTGATTGAGAGCATGGCTTTGCGTCCATGCATGAGTCCGTTTGCATACATGTGGTCATTGTCAAAAAATCTTCCTGCGGCGAAGACCTGTTCGGTGTAGCCTTTTATCATTGCCGGCATACCGAACCACCAGAGCGGAAACTGAAAAATCAGCAATTCGCACCATTCGATTTTCTGCATTTCAAATTCGATGAAGTCCGCAAAACCATTGTGCGATGCGGCATAAAATGCCTCGCGTACCGGATTGAAAACTGCAGGATCAGCAACGGTTTTAAAACTTTTGCGGCTGACGACCGGATCAAAATTCATTTTGTTCAAATCCGAAGTTTTTACCTCATGTCCGCATTGCAGCAGAGTGTTTTCGGCAGTTTTGAACATTGCATTGTTGAAACTTTTTTCTTCGACATGCCAGTAAACTATAAAAATTTTCATAACAGATTTTCCTTTCGCGGTTCTATTTACAAATATCACCGTTCCGCGAAAAATGAAAGTCGCGGCTGAAAAACAGAAAAAGTAACCTTTTGCAGATTTTTTGTGTCTTACAGCGGCTATTTTCGGACTTTTATGGATCGCGCTCTTGATATTTTGAAAAAAAATGTTAAATTACTTTCATGTAATATTATATATAAAAAGAGGAACAGTATGGATTTTCAACATATCAGAAATTTTTGCATTATTGCACATATTGACCACGGCAAATCAACCCTTGCCGACCGTTTGCTGGAATTTACCGGTACAGTCGCGCAGCGCGATTTGCAGGAACAGCTGCTTGACGGTATGGATTTGGAGCGTGAACGCGGTATCACCATCAAATCCCATCCGGTCAGAATGAGTTATAAAGCCAAAAACGGTGAAACTTATGAATTGAATTTGATTGATACTCCGGGACATGTTGACTTTACTTATGAAGTCAGCCGCTCGCTCGGGGCATGCGAGGGGGCGCTGCTTTTGATTGACGCTACGCAAGGAGTTCAGGCACAGACAGTTGCCAATGTAACTCTCGCATTTAAACATAACCTCAAAGTTATCCCTCTCATCAATAAAATTGACCTTCCCGCTGCCAATCTGCCGCTTTGTTACGAACAGATGGAGGAAATTCTGGCGATCCCGCGCGAAGAGGCAATGCTTGTTTCCGGCAAGACCGGAGAGGGTGTTCCTGAATTGCTTGAGGCGATAATTGAGCGTGTTCCCTCTCCTGAAAAAGTCGATTTTGAGGGGACTGCCGCGTTGATTTTTGACTCCACTTATGATGCTTACCGCGGCGTGGTAACTTATGTCAGAATGTTCAACGGAGAGTTCAAACGCGGCGATAAACTCCGCCTTTTCAGCAATGACCTTGAAAGCGAAATCAAAGAAGTCGGGTTTTTCGGCCCTGAAATGCAGGCTTCGCAAACTCTGGGCGCGGGTTCTGTCGGTTACATCATCCCCAATATCAAAAGTCCGTCCGATACTAAAATCGGCGATACTGTAACTGATGTTAAAAATCCGTGCAGCAAGCCTTTGCCCGGATTTCAGGATATCCGTCCGATGGTTTTCAGCGGTATTTATCCTATTGATACTGCTGATTATGAACAGTTGAAATTTTCAATGGCAAAACTTCAGCTCAATGATGCGGCATTTTTCTATCAGCCGGAAACTTCTGCCGCGCTGGGATTCGGTTTCCGCTGCGGTTTTCTGGGATTGCTGCACATGGAAATCATTCAGGAGCGTCTGCGCCGCGAATACAATATGGATATCATTGCAACTTATCCCAGCGTTATTTATCATGTTTTTATGAAAAGCGGTGAAGTTCTGGATATTGACAACCCTGTCCATTTGCCGGATCTTGCTGATGTTGAACATATTGAAGAGCCGATCATTCGCGCCAGAGTCATGACTCCGACGGTTTACATTGGTGATATCATGAACCTCGTAATGAGCAAACGCGGCATCTGCACCCAGACTGATTCTGTTGATGCCGATCATGTTATTATCACTGCTGAAATTCCGATGCATGAAATTTTGATCGACTTCCACGACAAACTCAAATCAATCACCCGCGGATACGGCAGTATGGATTATGAACCGTGCGGTTACAGAGCTGATAAACTGCTTAAACTTGATATTATGGTCAATGGCGAGATCGTTGATGCATTCAGCTCCATTGTTCAGGTCGATATGGCTTATTCGCGCGGCAGAATTCTCTGTGAAAAGCTGAAAGAAGTCATTCCTCAACAGATGTTCCAGATCGCTATTCAGGCGGCAATCGGCGGCAAGGTCATTGCCCGTGAAACAGTCAAGGCATTGCGCAAAAACGTCCTTGCAAAATGCTACGGCGGCGATATTACCCGTAAGCGTAAACTGCTCGAAAAACAGAAAGAGGGCAAAAAGCGCATGAAACTCATCGGCAAGGTCAATATTCCGCAGGAGGCTTTTGTTGCCGTTCTCAAATCCGGAGACAGTAATTGATGAAAAATCTGTTTCAAAAAATAAAATGTTATCATGCTGCAAAGAAATGCCGCAAGACGGTGAACCGTTTTGAGCATCTTCTCGACTATGATGACGATATTTTGAGCGAAACAGAGAAAGAAAAACTGACATCATGCGCTGCTGAAGGCAGAAAACTCATTGAAAATCGTGATTGTGAGGCGATGAATGCTTATGTCAAGGGCGCGGATGAACGGATAAGTACCATTCTCAACCGTCCTCGTGCATGGCTGCGTGAAGTATTGGATATTCTGGCGGTCGCGCTGGCGGTCGCGTTCGGGATCAGGGCATTGTTTTTTCAGCCGTTCAAAATCCCGACCGGCAGTATGCAGCCGACATTGTTCGGGATTCATTACATAGAAAAAGAACCCGCCGGAAATAAATTTCTCGGCAAAATGGGCAGTTTTTTTGATTCGGTGCTTTTTTCATGCAGCCGCGCGTATCTCAAGCTTGAATCTGACGGACAAATTGAAGCGTATGCACCGGCAAAATCATTGCTGTCCGAAAAAACAGAATTGGTCATCGGTGGAAAAAAATATGTCCTGCCCGGCTCTATTCAGAAAATTGCCGAGTATGCAAAACTTGATCCGGAGCGTGTTTATCCGGCAGGAACTGTTCTCTGCGACGGCTATCTTTCCAGCGGGGATCATCTTTTTGTTGACCGCTTGACACATTATCTTTGCGGATTGAAGCGTGGGGATATTGTGGTTTTCACTACGGAAAATATTGAAATGAATGGAGAGCCGCTGGCAAAGTCATCCGGATTTTATTATGTCAAGCGTCTGGTTGGAATGCCCGGCGATACACTCAAAATAAAGGATGAAACTCTGTTCGTAAAAGAAAAAGGCAGCAGCGAATTTCGTCCTGTTGCAGAATTTTCAGATAAATTCAAAAAGATTTACAGTCGCAAAGGCGGTTATCAGGGACACTCCTCTATTGCCGGTTATGCGCCGGGAGAATATCTCGATTCACCGTTCAGCGAGTTTACTGTGCCGGAAGATTCATATTTTATGCTGGGTGATAACACTAAATTCAGCGCAGACAGCCGTATGTGGGGCGTAGTTCCCCGCCGGAATATTGTCGGCCGTCCGATGATTATTTTCTGGCCGTTCAGCCGCCGCTGGGGTATTCCTGACCGCAAAGAACCGCTGGATATGCCCACTTCTCAAGCAGAATTCAACACTTTCAAGGAAATGTATCAACAATGAAAAAATGTACCCGCAATGAAGCGATCTTTCTGATCGCAACTGAGGACAGAAAAGGTCTTCTGTCAATCATCAGTTCGTTTTTTTACGAACACAATTTCAATATTATCAAATGTCAGCAGTATTCCGATCTGGTGGAAAATAAATATTTCATGCGCATAAGGATCGATCTTGCAGATATGACGATCACCCGTCAGCATCTGGAGGAATCTTTTGCCGGATTGGCAAAGGAACTGCAGTTGGATTATACTATTAATTATACTGCCGATGTGAAAAAAGTTGCGATCATGGTTTCAAAAACTTCTCACTGTCTGTATGATTTGCTGATGCATCACAGCGAAGGTGAACTCGATTGCGATATTCCGCTCATTATCAGCAATCATCCCGATCTTGAGCTGGTTGCTGACCGTTTTCAGATACCTTACTATTGTTTCCCGATGCTGCCCGGGAAAAAAGCTGAACAGGAAGCACAGGTGCTCAGTTTGCTGAAAAAACATCATATCGACCTTGTGATCATGGCGCGTTATATGCAGGTGTTGAGTGATGATTTTATCAGTTTGTATCCGAACCGTATCATCAATATCCATCACGCGTTTCTGCCGGCATTTCAGGGCGGTAATCCCTATCAGCGTGCATGGGAGCGCGGAGTGAAAATGATTGGCGCAACTGCGCATTATGCCACTGCCGATTTGGATGAAGGCCCGATTATCGAACAGGATGTTGAGCGTATCAATCACGAAAATACCCCCAATGAATTGAAAAATATAGGTAAAGATATTGAACGCAGAGTTCTGACCCGTGCGGTAACTGCACATTTGGAACATCGTATCATAACTGCCGGATGCCGTACAATTGTTTTTCCGCGTTAAAATAAAATGAAAATATTGCAGAAAATTACAGTTTTTTATCTTGGATTTCTGAGTATCATTCTGCCGCTGAAATTTGCTTCACTGACAATGATGCCGGAAGCGACATCTTATTTTCCTGCTGAACTCTGGGAATATCTGATAATCAATTTTCCCGGTGCAAGTGCCGGAATGGCGACCGGAACGGGATTGCTGTTGAGTATGATTGCGTTTGGAGGAGAATTTTTTCAGCGTAAAATTTTCTTGAACTGGACATTGGTTGCATGGCTTGCGGTATTTTCTCTGAGTCTGCTTGGTTTTTTCAATGCATCGACTGGCGATTATCCGTTGATGGCGACAGCGCATATTGCGGGATTTCTGTCATACGGATTGAGCATGTATATATATTGTATTACTCACGAAAATTCATTTCAGCGTATTTTGACCTGGTGGACAGTCGGGGTATTGCTGGTGCTGGCATCGGGTTTGCATCAGTATTTTCAGGGGTTTGACGATCAGTTGGCATTTTATTATTCTGAAAGCGGTCAGGCGGCAAATGTCGGCAATGCTGATTTGAGCGCAAAAATGGTTGAAAGACGCATTTTTGCCACATTCGGCGGCAGTAATGTTCTTGCCGGATTTCTGATGTTGACTGGTGCGATCGGTTTTTATATCATGTATTGTTGGGCTGGAAATTTTTCACCGCCGAAGCAGAGCCGTATTCTGCTGTGCGGCATTTATGCATTGGCGGCATTGTGGGTTCTGATCAATACCGGCAGCCGGGGTGCGGTTGCAGCAGTTGGCGGAGCATTGATTTATTCGCTTTTTTATTTGAAGACAGACAGAAAATATAAAATTGCCGGAGCGTCATGCATATTGCTGATGATTGGGGCATTGATATTTTCGAGTGTATTTTTCGGCCGTACTTTCGGATCGTTTACGGAGCGCATCGGATATTGGCGGAGTTCGTTTCTGATGATGTGCGAAAATTGGTATATCGGCAGCGGCTGGGGGGATTTTTTTGTTGACAACATGCGGTTCCGGGTGATTGATCTTGAGGAAACTGCGCGCGGGCCGCATAATTTGTTCCTGATATTCGGCTGTTCATGCGGAGTTTTCGGGATGCTTGCTGTGATGTTTGCGAGTCTGTGGGCATTGTTCAAAGCGAGCATGAAATTTTATCGTGAAAAAACATTTTTTAACTGTGTGATAATGGTTTCGATTGCTGCATTTCTGGTTCATGCGATGTTGGATGTGAACTTTCAGATTGCGGCTTCGATGGGAATATTCTGTGCATTGACAATAATTGCGGCAGAAGACGGTAGATTTGAGCTGCGTTACAAATTTAGTAAAGCCGCACTTTATCTGTTTTTTGGACTGATAGCAATCTATGCTGTGTTACATTCATATTTTCTGACCGCCGGGGAGAAAGCTTATGACCGGTTGGGAACAGATATCCACATGGCATTGCGTGAAAATAAGATAACCGCTGATCAAATCATGAGTGATTATCAGAATGTGGAATATTATCGGCCTTATTCACCGTTTCATGCGATGGATATGTTTCATTATTTTTCTGCGCGCGGGATGGATGAATATGCATTGCCGTATCTGGAACTTGCACTCAAGCGATCACCGGAGCGTGCGGGTTATTATTATTCCGGAGCAGCATTTTTTCAGCGTCGCGGCGACATGGCCAAAGCTTTAAAGTATATCGAAAAGGCTCGAAAGCTGTATCCCCGCAGTCAAAAATACCGTATTTTTGAAGAAAATTTGAAAAAAAGTGCAAAAAACTGATAATATGGCTTGACTTTTTGCAAAAATCATGTATATTATATGCCATATTCAAGTTAATCTTGATATCGCGTCCCTATCGTCTAGAGGCCTAGGACACCGGGTTTTCATCCCGGCAACCGGGGTTCGAATCCCCGTGGGGATGCCATTTTTTTGTCTTGAAAGCACGATTGTTGAAATCGTGCTTTTTTTTTAAAAGTTGAACTCTGTTATATATTATTCTATTATAAGAGCTTGACTTTTTTTTGCCATATGCTATATTACAATAGTGATGCCAATGTAGCTCAGT
>JAZSRU010000023.1:0-3825 GCA_045538635.1 Victivallaceae bacterium | reverse complement strand
TGCGACGGCTACCATCTTGAATTTCTTGCAAAATGTACCGATTGTATCGAAAGATCCGTCCGGCAAAAAACATAGGATAAACCGCCCCCGCTTTCTCTCATCTGACATTTTCACAAAATTCCGGACAATACCAATTTTTTTATAAAAAAATCCGTTATTAAACAGAAATAAAGTGTGATGATATGGGGATTTTATTTTTTTCATAATAATATTCAATATGTAATTTTTGAATAGTTTATTTTCTGAGAAGATTTTTCAACAGGCAGCATTATTTTGTTTGCAGAGTACTTGAAACCGCCGCATAAAAATTATAGCAAAAGGAGAAAATTATGAGGTCTGTAACGAAATTTACTATTCAATATGCTCACCGTTTTTACAATTTCAAGGGGGAGGCGCAATATCTTCACGGCCACACCGGTATCCTGACTATCGAAGTCGAAGATACAGTCAATCCCGGCGTGAATATGGTTTTTCCGTGCAATGAGATAAAAAAAACTGCATGGGATGTCATTCAGAATTTTGATCATGCTCTGATTCTGCGTGAAGATGATCCGATTTTGCCGATGATACTTGAAGTATATGAAAAACAAGGTATCAGAAACGGTGCCCCAACTAATACAATGAAAGGCGAAGCTTTTAAAAATGAACTCGCAGTTGCTCATCCTGACTGCCGCGTGGTCGTTACCAAAGAAACAATGACAGCAGAGGGGATGATCAAAATTGTTTACAGATTGTTGAAAGACAAGCTGAATATTGCCAAATTGACTTTTGTAAGCGGGGATAATACCGCCAGTGAAATTTATGCTCCGATCGGTACTCATGAACGCTGCCCATTGTGCGGTATTGCGCTGGACAAAGAGGGCGTTTGCCATAAGTGCGGTTATCGTAAACATAAATAAATCAATATATGCGGCGGGAACGGCAGTATCATTCGGTACTGTCGTTTTTTTATTGAAAAAAATTACTATAAGGGTTGAAAATATATTATCTTGTAATATATTCTTTGAAAGCATTTTTTCAGGACAAAAATGGATAAAAAGGAGTCTTTATATGTATAAAAAAATTACCGCTGACGGTATATGGCAATTTGCTTTTGATAAAGAAACACTTCTGGCAGAAAAGCTGCCGGAGATAAATTATACGACAGCGTTGTCGGTTCCCGGATGTTTTGATGTCGCACAACCTTTTTTCGGTGAACGCGGAACCGGATATTACAGAACTGTTGTCCGCACCGGCGGCAATGTCCGTTTGAGTATTGACGGTGTCGGTGTCGAGGGCAGAGTTTTCTGGGATGGCAGATTTATCGGCACCATGCCGTATGCATATATGCCGGAAAAGTTTTATTTTGATGCCGGAGAGTATGGCGAACATGAATTGGTGATTGCGGTTTCCAACCGTTTCAATAAGGTATTTTTCCCGTATTATGATTTTTATGCATACGGCGGTATTTTCGGCAGCGTCAGCATTGAGGAGCTGCCGGGATATTGGGCTGAACTTGTTCGCGTAACTACTCTTGATTACAAAAAAGGCAGAATCTCTGTTGAAATAACAGCCGGTAAATTTATGCGCAAAGAGCGCGATTTGAGTTTTGAAATTGACGGAAAAGTTGTTTTTAACGCCAAATTCAGCGGCAGAAAAAATACTTATGAGTTGGATGTTCCTGATTTCAAACTCTGGTCGCCCGCTGAACCCAATCTGCACAATCTGCATATTAAACTCGGAGATTATGAACAGGATGTTACATTCGGTATCAGAACTCTGGAAACCCGCGGCACTCAACTTTATCTCAATGGCAAACTTCTCCGTCTGATGGGGTACAACCGTCATGACAGTCATCCGGAAACCGGAGCTGCTGTGCCGCCTTCATTGATCGCTGCCGATCTTGCCATGATCAAAAATCAGGGCGGAAATTTCATTCGCGGCAGTCATTATCCGCAGCGTGAACAATTGCTCGATATGTGCGACAGAATCGGTATTCTGGTATGGGAGGAAACTATCGGCTGGGACGTGCGGGACAAAGAACTTTTTACTCCGGAATTCCGCCGCAATCAGATTGTTCAGGCCAAAAAACTCGCCAATATTCATTATAATCACCCTTCAATTATAATCTGGGGATTTATGAATGAAACTTTGAGCGAAAGTCCGCGTGCCAAAAAAATAATCAAAAGTGTTTATGACGCATACAAGAGCGTTGACAGTACACGCTGGGTAACTTTTGCTTCCAACCGTTACGAAAAGGATATCTGCATGGATATTGTTGATATTGTTGCGATGAATCCGTATCCCGGATGGTATGATATGTCATGGGATACTCTCTCCGGTATCAATAATATTGCTCCGCATCTTGAAAAATTGAACAAGGCGGTTCCGGCTGACAAACCGTATATGATCAGCGAAATCGGAGCTTCTGCCATTTATGGCCACCGTGATCCGCACCGGGTACGCTGGAGCGAAGAATATCAGGCGGAACTGGCAGCAGAAGTCTGCCGGACAGTTCTCGGCAATGACCGTTATTGCGGTTTGTCATTCTGGCATTTCTGTGATGCCAAAAGTCATCTCAACGGCTATCGGGTCAAAGGTTTGAATGATAAAGGTCTGCTGGATCAATACCGCCGTCCGAAATTGGCATGGGATGCTGTTACTGAATCATTGAAAGAGTTGAAATTTAAAGGATAAAAATAATGAGAAAAATAGCTTTTGCCGGATTGCGTCACGGGCATATAAACAGTTTGTTCCAGCTTGTAAACGAGTCATCAGAATTGGAAATAACTGCGATTTGTGAGGAAGACAGCAATGCTTTGCAGGATTTTCTGAATGCTCATACGGATATAAAAGTACCTGTTTACAGTTCGTACAGCAAAATGCTTGATGAAGTTGAATGTGATATTGTCGCGGTCGGTGATTATTACGGCAAGCGCGGTTCAGTAATAATTCGGGCATTGAAAGCAGATAAACATGTGATTGCTGATAAACCGGTATGCACTTCATTGTTGGAACTGGATGAAATTGAGCGACTGGCAGACAGTAGAAAACTTAGTGTCGGATGTATGCTTGATTTGCGTACTTATGATACTTTTGCGGCAGCCCGCAAAATGGTTCTCGGCGGTGAACTTGGCAAAATTACTCAAATCCAGTTCGGCGGGCAGCATCCGCTGCTGCGCGGCAGCAGACCGCATTGGTATTTTGAAGATGGCAAACACGGCGGCACTATAAATGATATTGCGATTCATGCATTTGATTTTATCCCGTGGATGACCGGACTTGAAATTGAAGAGTTTGTTGCGGCGCGTACATGGCAGGCATTTGATTCCGGCTGTGATTGTTTCAATGATGCGGCGCAGATGATGTTTGTTTTGAATAATGGGTGCGGTGTTCTCGGCGATGTTTCATACGCAGAACCGGATTCTCACGGTTACAAAATGCCGCATTACTGGCGTTTTACTGTCTGGGGAACTCAGGGAGTGTTGGAATTCAATTGTGTCGAGAATAAAATGACTGCATGGATAAACGGAGAAACTTCACCCCGCGAAATAACTCCGGAGAAATATAATGGTCCTCGTTATCTTGACTGGTTCCTGATGGAGCTGGACGGCAAAGATGCAGAACTCAATACTGCTCTGATTCTGAAAACTTCAAGAAAATGTCTTGAATTGCAGGCTCTTGCAGACAAGGCAATTTTGAAATAAAAAGCTGAAAATACAATGGGGGCTGTTGCAAAACCTCAAAAAAGGTGAGCAACAGCCATTTTCTATTGTTTGAGCAGAAAAGAAGAACTATAATAAGTCATGACTGGAGAAAATCATAACTTATTTTACAAGTTTTCAA
>JAZSRU010000001.1:0-16747 GCA_045538635.1 Victivallaceae bacterium | reverse complement strand
TATTTACATAGTATTCCACATTTTCGGCTGCACTTTCGGGTGTATCATCGGCATAACGGACGGCAAAATCCGGCAAAAGCGTATCTCTGCCGCCAAGATTTTTTGTATTCACTACCGGAACTCCGCAAAGAGAATATTCTCCGCAGGAAAACATTGCCCCCTCAACTGCCGACAATGCCAGACCGCAGGCGGCTTCGCAGATTTTTCTGCCGATAAAAAACGACGGAACTTTCTGACTCCATACGGCGTGGGGAAATTTTGCTATAGTTTCCGTGAAATATTCTTTTTCCTTCTCGGCAAAACTGCCGATAAGGTGCAATTTTTTGATCTTCACAGCGAGTTCATGCCGCTTGAACGGCGTAATGCGGGCAATGTAAAGAGCATCAAATTTGCGCTTTTTTCCCGTCGCCAACGGATAGCGGCGCGGGTCGAGAAAGGCGTTGTGACTGGCAAGATATACTTCACAGAAATCTTTGATTATTTCCACTTCTTTGGCGGCGTTGGCAAGAATGATAAAACGCGCCTCCGGAAAAGCGTTTTTTGCTTCATCAAGGCATTGTTTCAACTCAGAAGCGACTTCCGGGAGTTCTGCTGACCACCCCAGCTGCAAAAACATGGTAAATTTTTCGCCTTTGGGGATAGCTTTTTGAAAAGCTGATAAATTACGCAAAAAATCCATTTCAAATGCCGCAATAATTTTGGGCGAATGATTCAGAATATAGCATGGTAAATATTCAAAAAGATTCATTTTACACTTTTCCATTCACGAGATTTGATCAAATTCCGGGTCCGTACATTTGCGTTTTCGGCAATATTTCCGGCAAAGATTGATATACAGTTATTGGTAAATTTTCCGTCAATCACATGCAATAACGGCAACGGACAATTTACATTCAACACACCTTTTTCCGGATCGATAACTGCACCGCAGAAATTTTTCACCTCAACTTTGCGCCAGAAGATATTTTTGTGTTCCGGCATATAGAATACTGCTTTGATATTTTCCTTGGCATTACCGGGGGTATTATCAGTTTTCCAGTTCAAAGGATTGATATTGTAAACTCCTTTTTTCAGTGCGGGATCATCCATTTTTTCATTGTTGATGCGGCTTGTCCATGTTACAATAACTCCGTAATCATCGGCATTGGCGGCGGCTTTGAGATTGTCCCAGTAAAAATCATCGGCGATTTGTTCCGCCGTTTTAGGTTTCATATCCGGCAGATAAGCGGCAATAAAACCGTTTTTCACAGTCAAGCCGCTGACTTTCTGCATTGCCGCATAAAGCAAATCAGCAGCCTTACCTTCGGCAAGCAGCACAAATGGATGCCCGGACTTATGAAAATTTTCAAGATAATATTCCAGAGCATCTGTAACATTTTCCACATCGGGAGTTGCGATTTCCGGAGCAAACACTCTGACTCCGCGCCCGAAAATATCGTTGGTGTGAGTTTTCGTCCAGTTAAACTGAATATCGTGGGTATCACAGTATCCGGCAGGTGCTTTCCCGATATAAAACAAATCAAATTTTGAATAATACTGCGGGATGTCATTTTCCCGTATCAGCCAGTTTGTACCAAAACTGTAAGGTGAAGCAGCGGCACATCCGGCAAGCATCAGCGCAATAATTGCGGCAGTCAGCATACATAAAAATTTTATCATTTTTTTCTCCATATTCTGTTTTGGAAAACCCGCAGGATAAACAGGGGATTTCCGATAATGTAACGCTTGAATAATCTTATCGGCTCACAATAAAGCCGGAAACACCACTCAATATTAAGTTTACGCATCCACAATGGCGCACGCGGAATGCGTTCAGACACAAAATCGAGCAATCCGCCGACTCCGATTGCCACACATCCGGGCAGTTTATCAAGATTACTGTGTATCCACTCCTCCTGCTTGGGAACGCCTAAAGCCACCAGAAGAATATCGACCTTGAGTTCAGAGAGTTCGGCAAATATCTCATCTTCACTTTTGGCTTGGAAAAAACCATCCGCACAGCCGACAAATTCAGCTTTGCCGTTCAAGGCGCGGGCTTTTTCCAGAGCCTTTTCGGCAACTCCCGGCGCACCGCCGAAAAGGTAAATCCGGTACGGCTTTTGTGCGAGCAATGGAAACATATCGGTCCCATTGACATTTTCTTCGACTTGATATCCCAGCATTTTTGCACCGATTTTTGCACCGATACCATCGGCAAACACGACAGCACAATCTTTGAGGATTTGTTTGTATTCCTTGTTTTTATACGCGATATTCAGGCAATGAGCGTTGATAAAAGCGACATGATGAGCTTTTTTAGTTTTTACCAAAACATCAATTTTCTGTAATGCCTCATCCATCGTACCGCAGAAAAACGGCACTCCGAAAATCGAAGCTGTACGGTTGTGATAAATCTCAATCAACATATTTGCTGTATTATGCCAGCTGAAATCAGCAGCTCTGGCTTTCCCTTTAATACTCAATTCCTGCCGGTAATCAGGATTGGAAAGGATTTTCTGCATCGCATCGGCAATTTCATGCGGAGAATCAGGAGAAAATAATTCTGCCGCACCTTTTCCGAGTTCTCCCAGAGATGAGTTATTTGAACACGCGCATGGCAGTCCGGCATGCATGGCTTCGAGCAATGACAAGCCGAACCCTTCAAAATGCGACGGAAATATATACATGGCACTTTGAGAGTAAAGTTCCGGCAGTTTGGCAAAATCCACAAAACCTGTAAATTTGAACTTATCTTTGCATGGTGATTTTTCGGCATATTCAAAAACTGTTTCCGCGCCGTTCCAGCTTGCCCCCGGCATGACCAGAGTATATTCATTGCGCAAATTTTCCGGCAGCATCTCAAAGGCTTTCAACAGATTCAAATGATTTTTCCCCGGATGCTCAATACGGGAAATATAGAGAATCTGTTTCAGCTTTTCAGTTTCAACTGCCTGCGGCGGCGTGAAACCGTTATAAACTACTGAAATTTTCTCTTCCGGAATATGCCAGTATTTTATCAGATCGCTTCCGGTTGATTCACTGATTGCAACAATGCTTTGCGCCTTGCGTACATAATGCGGCAATACTTTTTTGATATAAAACATACGGAAACGGTCATATTTGACCGGCACATGATACTGCGAGAGATCATGTACCACCGCAATCGTAAATATCGGATAACGGCAGAATACGCGCCGGTTGGCGGCGAGCATTATACAGAAATCAAACTTTTTCCAATTTATCCGCAAAGGCAGAATGAACAAACTGTACAACATGGAGAAAAGCGCATTGCGTTTTTTGATACGGATAAGTTCAAAGCGTTCAAACTCTTTGGCTCCGTCATCCTCTACTATCAAAGTCAATTCATGTCCGGCACTTTCCAGAGCTTTGACCACTTCTCTTATATAAACGGAAATACCGGATCTGCCGTTGTCAAAAGGTATTGCTGACAGCAGGATTTTCATTTCAGCACCTCCGGTAATTTTTTAAAGTTTTCCACAAATACAACCTCTGAAAATTTTTCTTCTGCAAGTTTCAGTCCGCCATTGCCCATACGCTCAAGTTCTGCCGGAACCGCCGCCAGTTTTTTCAATGCTTCTGCCATGGCCGCACAATCCTTTTCCGCAACAGGCAAACCGTTTACACCGCTTGAGAGCCACTCTCTGACACCTCCGAGATCGAATGCAGCTACCGGCACGCCATGCGCCATCGCTTCCAACCCGACCAGTCCGAAAGGTTCCTGCCAGCGGATCGGGAAAAAGAAAACATCACAATTTTCCCATAACTTTTCTGTATCACTGACAAAACCTGTAAAATGTACTTTATCACACAAATTAAATTTTTCAACCATTTTTTCAAGCATTTGGCGGTCTTTGCCGTCACCTGCAACATTACATGAAAAAGGTATATCAAGTTCAGCAAGAGTTTTCAGCATCAAATCAGCACCTTTGCCCCGGATAAGCTGACCGAGAAAAAGTATCCGCAAAACTCCATTGGGCATAAATTCTGATTTCCTTCCGGACGTTTTGATAAATGCGGGAAGTTTGACAACTTTTTCAAAACCGTTTTTCCGCAGATTTTCCGCCATAAAATCAGAGAGAACCAGTGCCGGAAATTTCCGGTACTCTGTCAGCGGCGGAGCTTCATTCCTGCCGAGAGAACAGAGTTTGCAGATGAATTTATTGTATTTTCTGTGACAGTTTATTCTGCCCACCGGAAAATAATAATGATGCCGCTGACAGTAAATATTATGGTCATGGGCGAAAAAGAAGGTCTTTTTTTCCGGCATAAACGGCAGATATTCAACTCCGATAATATTATGTATAATTACCATATCAGCGTTTTTCAGCCAATCATTTTCCGGAGAAAAAATCTGAACAGTATCAAACGCTGAGGCAAAAATTTCCTGATCTTTTCCGCCATTTTCTGTATAAAGATAATGCACGGCAAAACCGTTGCGGCGCAAGAGTTCCGCACTCTTTTGCATATAGCGTTCAATGCCGCCCACTATACCATTGTATTTACCGATATAAAGAATATTTTTCATTGCAGAAGCCTCCGGTAAATATCAGTTAATTTTGCGGCAATATTCTGCCAGTTGTATATTCTTGCGGTGGAGTTGCCATTGAAAATAAGTTGTTCCCGTATGCCGTTCAGACGGTCGTATGCTGCGAAAAGAGAATCAACATTGTTATCTTCAAAAAGCAAGGAGTTTTCTCCATCACAGAGAAAATCACGCAAACCGCCCACCTCCGAAGCAATCAGCGGCAATCCAGCATCCAACGCTTCCAGTGCGGCTATCCCGAACGGTTCGTGACGGCTGGGAAGAATAAAACAATACGCCGTTTTCAATGCCTGCAATAATTCAATGCTGTCAGGCGGCAAGCCGGGAATCACCGTTAAACGCTCTTTTATATTGGCACTTTCCGCTTCGATAAATATTTCATCAAGATACCATTGTGCCGTCACCGGACCTATCAGCAGCAGATGTGTATCCAGGTTCTTTTTCAGAAGTTCCAGCAATATTTTCTGATTTTTCTGATAGTCGATACGGGAAATGCAAAGCAGAAGTTTTTTATCTTCCGGGATATGGTATTTTTTGCGGAAAACGCCTGCTTCCGGCAATTCTCTGTGCAAAATGCCATTGGGAAAAAGTTCGACTTGTTTTTCCGGATAGCACTTTTGCAGTTTTTCCACTTCTTCTTTACTTAATGCAAGCAGCAGATCAGCATTAATTTCCGGTGCAAATCTTGTCCGGCAAAGGCGGTCTATGATCCCCCCGTAACTGAACTTGTGCTTCAATGGCTGGAGCATCAATTTCATCTCCTGTTCAGGAATTGCACAGGAGCCGCCATGCAGACTCATCAAGGTCGGAACGGATAATTTTTTTGCCAGACGGAGCGCATAATTTGCCAATCTGCCGCCCGCATGAATATGAAAAATATCATAATTCCCGTTTTTCAAAACCTTCATGAGTTCAGGTGCGAAAGGATTGCCGCCTTTTTTATCCAGAGCAAGCTTATCTTTTTCCGGCATGGGGAAATATGGGTAGAAATAGTGAAAACGCCGTATAGTTATACCTTCAATAACTTCTGTCCCGACCTTATCCAATGCCGCAGTACAGAGTATCTCCGGCATCAACCCCTGTGCTTTCTGCTGTCTGGCAATATTCCAGACCACACTTTCCGTACCGCCCCATTCAGCAAAAGTGAACCGGCGGACAATGTGGGCGATCTTCATGCTCGTGTCCCCCGGTAATAACTCATTTTCTGTGTATAGCGGTAACGGGGAGCGTATAAAAACTCCTTCCAC
Source organism: Victivallaceae bacterium (assembly GCA_045538635.1). GTDB lineage: Bacteria > Verrucomicrobiota > Lentisphaeria > Victivallales > Victivallaceae > RGIG5270. Next base: position 10,957 of record JAZSRU010000001.1, on the reverse strand, counting down.
GCCCCGCACTTGCTTATATAAATCCAATCACGCAAGGTTTCAGCAATAATCGTTTCCCATGTTTTCAACAGTCCGGGCGTTTTTTTCCCCATCTGCCTGTCCGCCACGCCTTCATTGAAAAAGCGTTTTTTGACTTCCTGCAAGGTATAATTGTGAGAGTGTTCCACCACTGCATCTGCAACATAAACAATTTTCACCTCGCGGCGGTTGACCCACTGGGAATCTTCTGAATACTGGAACATCTCATCAAACGGATGCTCCGTCAATTCATCTCTGCGAAATCCTGATGATACCAGCGAAAAAAACTTGTGCCATTTACAGGAAATGGAACCATCTCCGAACGCCCGTTCATAATCTTTCCGCACTACAGCAAAGGCATCTTTTCTTGCAATCTGATTTGCAAACACACAGTTTACTGTTCCATCTTTCAATGGAGTAATCAGATTTTTCAGATATTCATTGCTCTGCGGAATAGCATCCGCATTATTGAATACAATATATTCCCCCTGTGCTTGGCGTATCATGTGATTGAGAGTTTTTCCGGGAACATATTTCCCTTCCGGCGGAGCAATTCGCCGGATTTCTGTTACTTGCGCCAGATATTCCGCAGTTCCGTCAGTTGAATGATCGTCGCAGGAGATTATCTCCATGCAGTCATCCACATTCTGTGCCAGCAGAGCTTCGACAGTAGCTTTTACATAAAAAATATCATTATGGGAACGCATCAATACCGAAATCATACCACTCCCTCCTTACAGCTTGCCACTGCTTCTTCAATGGTGGGATAGATCTCTAAAACTCTGTAGACTTTAGTTATATCCAGCACGATCTGCATATCGGCACTTACTCCGGCAAGTTTTATTACAGATTGGTTTTCCAAAGCTTTTTGAGCCATTGCCAAAAGTGCATCAAGTCCATAGTTATCAATGTTGACCAGTTTTTCCAGATCAAGGATGATTTTTTCACCGGGCTTCATTCGTTCACTCAAAACATATTTGAAGTTTTCTGCCCCATTCCGGTCAAGAAACATCTGCAGATGAGCAATCAAAACATTATCAATATATTCAAAACGCATTTCCATAACTCATGCCCTCCTGAGCTTCGCTGTAAATTTACCGATGATCTTTCTGACCCGGATTTTTTCAGCATGGTCAAACATCATAAAATAGAGTGCAGGAAAATAAATCAGACATCCGGAAATACCCGCCAGTGCCAGCAGGAAAAATTCGTGTATCTGTCCCCGCAGAAAATAATATTGCCAATAACAGACCAGCCCCGTCGCCAATGCCAGCAATGCCGGTTCAAACAAAGAATACAGTACAAAATAAACTATTCTCATTCCCGTCTTTTTGATAAGATGCGGCATGATAAAGAAAATTGTACCAATACCTTTGGTCATGATCATCGCTCCCACTACAATCAATACATGAGGTTCAATCAGAAGACCGGCAATTGATAACACTATGAAAAAAATACTTTCAAAACTCTGTACTTTGGCAAGGAATTTATGTCCCTCTGCCATAGTAAGAAATTTCTCCGGAATAATGCGGCATACCAGCAGAAAATATACAAACAATACCATCAGACGGCAGATAAAAGAAGCCTCTTCATTTTCCACATTGAAAAGCAGCAGAATAATTCTCGGCGCATAGATCACCACCATAACAGTTGCCCCCGCCGCAAAAAAATTCACCCAGCGGATCGAGCGCATTAAAATCTGTGCCAGATGCATCGTCCGTTGGCGGCTGTGAAGCAATGCCGATATCGGAGAGATGTTTTCCACATAAGGCAGCGCAATCTGCTGGATCAGAAACGGGATCCTGCTGCCCAACTGAAAAATGCCAACCGGAGCAAGTCCGCAGAAAATACTTATCAACAGAAACATGCCGCGTTCCCAAATCATTCTCCCGATTGAAATAATATAAACCGCACTGCTGAAACGGAATATCCCTTTGAAAACATCTCTGTCAAACGCCAGTCTGATGCGGAATCCCCGGATACTTTTCCAGACAGAAACAAGCATTGCCAACTGGGTAAGTCCCATAATCAGCATAACGAAAAGCAGCAGAATAAACAAACCTTTGCCAATACTGAAAATAACAATAACTCCGGCAAGCTCCATGATTTTGGATATGATTATAATGTAATTGCGCAGATAAAGTTTCTGCAATCCGACTAATATTTCAGGAAAAACTCCCAGCGGAAAAACAACCGTTGCCGCAAGACCGCTCAAAAATAATGCCCGGCGGCAGAATGAAATATATTCAACTGTTGCAGTTTCAGGCAGATGGAAGAGTTCCCGCACATAATAAATTCCCACAAAAGTCAGAGGCAGGATCAGCAATGCCATGCTTACATGGCTGAAAAAGATACTGGAAATGGTGTGATTGTATTTTTCAATATCTTTTTTATACAGTTCTGTTGCAGTAACTTTCTGCGCCGCCACTCCGAAACCGAGATCAAGCAGCAATGCATAGCTGAAAAAACTCCATAACATGACCCACAATCCATATTGAGCCTCACCGAGATGACTGATAAGCCAGCGGGTAACAAGGATTCCCTGCACCAGGCGCACAAACATGGAAAAATAATTGGTAACTGTGTTTTTCAAAAATGGTATTTTCATAATTTTTCAGCTCTTCCTGTCATTAAATTAAAATAATCTGCTACATGTTCAATATTTTGCGGCAGCTCCGTATTGGAGAGAATTGCCGCAAAGGAGTGTTCATTTTCCGGTGCAAATCCATGCATTCCGTTCAATGCTTTGCCGCCCATATCAGACGGAATGATTTGAATTCCCGCATCAAGCAGGAAAATTGCATCACCGAAAATACGGTCGGGACGGTAAATTCTGTATCTGATTTCATCATCTTTACTTAAAAAGTGTCCGGGAAACTTTGCCATCAAGTCGGCAATGACCGGTTCAGCTTTTTCACTCAGATAATAAAATCTTGCCATAGTTGAATCAAAACAGGCTCCATAATCCTTTCCGAATACCAGACCGCTCATTTCCACAGCTTTCATTATATCCGCAGTTCCGGTCAATGGAGTCATGCCGTGATCGGAAATGACGGTAAAATGGACTTCATCGGCAAAATCATGTGCTTTTTGATAAAGGTTCTCAATTTTGAGCTTCATTTCATCAAGTTTTTTGCTGATTACCTGTTCATTATTGATATTATCATGCAGGAAACCGTCAAAACCGGCAGTATAAACAAAGAGAAATTTTTTGCCGTCTTCAATGGCTTTTTCTGCGGCAAGATAATTTTCATCATCGCTCAAATGCCAGTCTGAAATGTGGAAATCCACATTTTTCCGGCTTAAAGTATCATGCAGATTGGCAATGTTTTCCATGCCGTTGGCAACAAACAAATCGCGTTTTTCGCAATAATCCATAAATTTCAGTTTCCACAGCGGCATACGGTACAGTTGGAAATATCCGGTAAATCCATAGACTTTTTTAAGCAGTTTTGACAAGTGATGACGCACGCGCCCCCGGTTCCATAATCCTGACGGTTTGAATAACCATGCCAAGCGTGAAAGCGTTTTGAACGGAGAATTTTCGGGAGCAAAACGGAACAATCCGAGATGTCCGTGTTCAGCCGGAGTTTTCCCTGAAAGTATGGTCGGTATGGCACTGCTTGAATAACCGAACTGCATATCAATTTTCTTCCGGTACGGGAGCAATTCATGCAGGAAATTATGACTGTTAACAATCTTCCAGCCCAGAGCATCTATAAATAAAAATATTTCAATCGTTTTGTGTTTCATATTTCACCTCATGGCAGCGCCTTGTAGCCGGGGAGCATACGGAAATCTGCTGCGGGTTTTCTGTTTTTCAATTCTGCTGTCGGCAATGCGGCTTTTTCTATGAGATAACCGCTTGTTACAGCTGCGGGTGCGATGGTTTCCCAAACGCTGTATTCGCTGGACGGCACACTCAAAAATTCCAAGTTGACATATCTGCGGAAAATGGGCAATTTATCTGCCTTATCTTTATAGACCATTTTGACTGCATTGCGGTCAAGTCCGAATGTATTTCCATACGGAGTTATGCCCGGAACAAATTCTCCGATTCCGTCAGCATAACTCACCAGATCAAGGAATACTGCCGGATAAATTTTGCCAAGTCCGGAAGTCATACTCCGCCCCAATGGATTTGCTCCATTATTAAAATCGTTGGCAAGATATGCTCCGGTCAGATATTTTTCTTCTCCGGTAAGTTTATGAGCAGCAATCAGAGTTACTGCGCGGCGCAATGGATGATAATTTCCCCATGCCATAGTATGTACCCATCCTGCATTATGTGCGTGCCACAATGTACGGTAAGGATAAGCATTTGCCTGTTCATCAAGCATTTTATCGGCATTTTTTAAAATGGCATTACGATATTCTTTACGCAATTCTTCCAATTCATTTACCGGCTGAAGTTCGAGCATCATCCAAGACAATGGCGACCATTTCCAGAAATCTTTATTAAAAGCAGTTTTTATGCGTTTTTGCTCGATCTTTATTGTCTTGAGATACTTTTTATTACCAGTCAGGATATACAGATTAAGTCCGGTTTTCAGCAGATTTTCCGCATCGACAGCCGGAGCTTCACGATAAAATATCATTTTATTTCCCAAGCGGGTTCCATAGAAAAGCCAATTTTCCGGATTTTCTGCAAAATCCCATGCTTTAATTGCTGAAGCAAGATATTTATCTGCTTCTTTTGCCGCACCGGCTTTTTGCATGGCAAGCGCGAGAGTACTGACGGCGGCGGCGTATTCAAATGTACCGCTGCGCGACGGCAGAGAAATATAATAAGTACGCTTTTCCTTATCCGGCAATCCTTCCCCATGGCCCGGATGTCCGGTCGTTTCAAACCATGTTCCGACGCCGCCATTGGGCTGTTGTGCGGCAAGCAGATGTTTTACGCCCCATGCAGCTTCATCAAGAATGTCCGGAATACCGTTGCCGCTTTCGGGTATATTGAGCTGACCGTCGATGAAATTTTCCGGCTTCATCAGATAGACTGTTGCCAGATCGCTGACGATCCGCAAGTGATACGGTCTGCGGTCATAATCTGCCGCATCATGCCAGCCGCCGGGAGCATTGATGAGTTCACCTTTAAACAACTGATTTGTTTTTATCAAATCAAAATGTTTGACATCAATACGATTGCCTTTGATATCAAAAAAACCATAATCTCTGCCGCCTTTGTCTTTGCGGTAATGAGTGTCATTGCCGGTGAATTTACCTCTGACGGCGGTGAGATGACATGCGGGGCTGGTCCATGCTGTAAACGGCAATTCTTTGGCAATACCGCACCGCTTGTGATAAAGACCTCTGGCATGAATATAAAATGCCTCATTCAATGTTTCATTGCCGATGACAAAATCCATGCTTCTCCCGATACCGTCAATATAAAAATAGTATCTGCCGGGAGTATTGAATGATGAATAATCAAGTTCAAGCACCTCTTCACCGGTAAAGGATATTTCGCCCTGATATACAGGATCTTCGCGCCGAAGGTGCAGAATATTTTTGTAAACACATTTATTATCGTCACTCTGTCTTAATTCAAATTCTCTGCCGGCAAAATGCTTCAAAGGCAATGCGCCCAGAGTTCCGAGCCAAGCTCCGATATAAGCATATTTCTGTTTCTGTTTTTCTCCGCTGCCGAGCTGATTGAGTTTAAAAAGTTTTGTCGGTCTGTCCGCGTCATAGTGCAAAGAGTACCCACTGACATTGACAGTTTCGCCGTTTTGCAGAGGTTTGGCAAAAATAATGTAATTGAAAAAAGTTATATCCGGTTTTCGCAGAATATTTTCATTTCTGTCGCGCACAAGTCCGTTTTCTTTCTGCCAAGTACCGCTTTTGATTATTTTTTTTGAAGTATATTTCAGCGTTTCTGAACTTTTGATAACTGCGGTTTGCGGAGTCAGAAATTCATATTCGACTGCCATACAAACAAGCGGCAGGAAGAGCATGAGCAATTTTTTCATATTTTCACCTCCGCTTCGCCTGAAGCAAATTTCCGGCTGTATTTCAGGAGCAGACTCAATGTGGCAAAAAGTATCATCATCTGAATAAAATTCACCTGCTGTTTCATCACCCATTCAAGAGTTGACTGCAGATAAACCGCAGTCAAACCGCCGACGATTCCAACAGGAATAAAAAACAATTCAGTTCTCCGCATCAGTTTGACCAGTTTGCATGCCGCAACATAATAATATCCGAGCCATGCCAGAAATGCCGCCAATGCAAAAAATCCGCATTCTGCACCAACCAGCAGATAACTTGTCTCCACAATACCCTCTTTGAAATCTTTGGCAATGCGTTTGTTGTTGTAACGGTATTCGCAATACGGATAAGGAGGATTGATTTTGATTCCCCAGTTGTTCAATCCGACTCCGGCAAAAGGTTTATCGCACATCATATTCCATGCCGAAGCGGCAAGATACTGACGCGTCATGAGAGATTCTTTCGGGGCATTTTCAAACCGCTTGATGATGTTCGGCAGCAATAACAGCAGTCCGAAAAAGCAGACAAGAAAAATCGGCAGCAGAATCTGTATTTTGCGCATATGGAACTGATACCGCAGTGAAAGCAGAGTCGTAATCGCACAGCCGAACGGCAGACAAACCATTGCTCCGCGTGAATAAGTTCGCATACACGCCGCCGAAGCCATCAGAAAAAATCCGGCAAAAAGAAAGCGTTTCCAACCTTTGTTGCGGTTGAAATAATAGGCAAAAAATACCGGAGCTATGAGATTCATGAACATCCCCATACTGTTCTGATGCGGAAAAAATCCGTTTGCCTGATGGATTCCCCTGATATGCTGAAGCACCACAGAGAGAAAAGTTACCGTTGCCACGATACCAAATCCAATCATGACCGTATTGAAATCACGCGTATAAAACAAATAATAATAAGTACAGATGAAAACAAGATACATCATAATCATTTTCCACAGCTCAAACCATGAGTAAAGCGTATTATCAGCATTTATCAATGACGGCAGGCACAACAGAAAATATATCCAGTATATTTTACTTCCGGTATCCGGCAGCAGCGTTTTTTTATGATACAATATCAACATCCCGATCAGCATCGCCAAGGCAATCAGATACACCAGAGAAACTTCCATACCGCGGGATGTCCCGCGGTAAGTTTCATGAGAGAAAAAATTGATCGACACCTGATTGAACATCATCACCGGCAGCAGTACCGCCAGAAATGCCCAGCGCATATACTTACGGTTCAGCGTAAGTACATACCCCAGCGGCAGCACACCCATGAATGCGATGAAAAAAATCAGGTATTTCATATTATCCTTAAAACAGTACGTTGAATACCGGACCTGTAAAGGTTCCGATAAACTGAGCAGTCGGCAGCAGTTTGCGGACAAAAACGTTGTATTCAGAAATATTGTCATGCGGAATATAGACAACATCTCCGGGCTGCAGTCTGACATTGGCACAGCGTCCCTGCATTATACCGTCGATATCGACCCGGTAAAAACGCGGATTTTCCATGCCGCCGCGTATGATGATACCATATTGCCAGTATTCTTCTTTCAGCCCCATTCCGGATGAAATGAGTTCCAGAATTCCGAGATTCTGATCCCACAGTCTTTTATGCGGACGGTGAATACTTCCGATAATGCTGACCATGGCTTCGGAGCGTACTGCGATATAGATATAATCGCCTTTTTTGAGTTTGACATTGTGCCAGCGGTCGCCTTTTTCGATAGCGAGAGAGAAATTGACCGGCAGGATTTTTCCGTCCCGGACAATGATACTGTTCTGATAATCCGCAGCATCAAGCATCTGGTCATCAAAGTCGCGCACCGCAGAACCGCCTGCCTTGGCAAAAAGATCGGCAAGCCGCATTCCGTTGGAAATAACAAACATACCCGGATTGTTCACCGCTCCGGCAATGGTGGCTGTCTGGCTTCTTACATCAATGGCGAAAACGCCGAGTTCCGGATTTTTTATATATTGAGCATAGACTTTTTTAATTTTTTCGGAAGCTTCCTCAAGAGTCAGTCCGGCGACCTGTACCTGTCCGGCAAACATTACACCGATCGCGCCATCCGGAGTTACCAGCGATTCCATAATCAAATCAGGGTGATTGTAAACCCTTATACTGATCTTGTCGCCCGCATTGATCCGATAAACCGGTTCCTGTTGTTCATCGAGTTTTTTCAGAAATTCCAACTGGCGGCGTTTATCTTCATCGGTCAAGCCGGACTGATCGACCACTCCGCTTGGCAAATTGTTTATATCCGGGAATTGGTCAAAATTTCCGGTATAACGGTTGTAACATCCGGTCAAAGAGAGGAACCCCCACAACATAAGAATTGGCAAAAACAGTCTTTTCATCGTATGTAATCTCCTGAAATAACTTTTTCAACGTCAGTAACTCCGGTCAGAATCGCAAAGACTTTGTGTTCTTCATCATGCAGTTTCAAAACACGCCGTATAACGCTGCGCGGAGTCTTTTTCTTGCCTACATAGAGCAATGTGGCATCGCATATATCATGAAGCTGTCTGACCAGCAGACATGAAGCATCGAAAGGTTTCTCCCGTGAAATACGGATCAGCTGATAATGTTTTTTCAGCTCGTTGACAATATCAAATAGTGTTGAAATCTCATCCGGCTCCAATACCGAAAGGTTGCGTACCGGGAAAAAGGCGAATCCGTAACCATAACCGTAACCTTTGCCGTCCCCGGCAGAAAATCCTCTGAAATACTCTATCGCATGAGCGCTTTCCCCTTTTTCCTCGCCATGGTAGTTTACTCCGATTTTTCCGCTGTCAGAGTAATAAAAGTTACCGATTTTCTGCATATTGCCGCAGATTTTTTCAACATCAGCTACATCAATGAGCCGGATCAGGATCGTATTGCGTTTGGCTTTTGTGAATTGTTCGTCAAACAATACAGAACTTAAAAACGAACCATCCAGAGAACAGGAAAAAAGTGTACGGATACTTTTCAACCGCAGGATAAAACGGTAAAACATTTCATTATTGATGATTTGCCGCTGTTCCGGTGTAAAATCGGCATCTTCGTGAGGAATAATCCCCACTGTATCAAAGAAATCTTTGTGATACAACGCCTCTTCAATGCCGCTGAATTTGCCATGCACGATATCGTATATAATGACTATTGTTGCATATAAACCGCTGACAAAGATTCCGGCGATGAAAATGAGAGCCAATACCTTTACCGGAAATACCGAGAACGCTTTGGTACCGACTACCCGTTCGTTTATATTCAGGTCATTGGGGACATGTGCAATATTACTCCGCACCCGGGTTATTTCCTCAATCAAAAGAGAAATATTCTTATTAGCAGTTGCCAGCAGCTGTTCCACCGAGTCGTGTTCCGGAATCATGTGCTGAAGCTTTTTCTCTTTCTCTTTTATGAGTGCAATTTCTGCCTGCAATGACTTCATGCTTATTTCCAACTGCTGCAAGACAACTTCTGCTTGCTGATAGCGGGAAATAACGCCATCTATCCCCAGAAGCATATTTTCGTCAAATTCTTTGATCTGATTTTTTTCTTTGAAAGCTTCAAATTCTTTCCGGATGGCAGCATCGGCACTTTGAGCCTCAATGAAGCGCGGATTGCGTTCAGCAAACATCAATTTTGCTTTTTCATACTCCCGCGAAGCTTTCCGCTGTTCGATAACGAATTCCCTCAAAGCTGCCCGATGTTTGATAACATTCGGCGGAATCACTTTATAATTTTTTTCCGCAACAGCAAACCGGTGACGGGCATCGGCAAGTTTTACATTGAGTTCTGTCATCGCCGCATTTTGTTCACCCTGGATTTTTTTGACATTTTCCATTTCCTCTTTCGGGTGAATAATGCCGTATTGCCGGTGCAACCCATGGATCCTTTCGATATGTGTTTTCTGATATTCCTGTAATTCACGCAATCTCCGTACCCGCGAATCCAGAAAATTCCGCAACTCTGCGGTACGGTACTCTTCGTAGTTCCTTATACCGATTGCCACAAAGGTATTCACCAGTTGTTTTACATATTCATCGCTTTCACCGATACCGGTGATGACAAACATATCGTTATGGTCCCGCAACAGTTTTACTTCAATGCACTGTTTAAGTATTGAACGCTGTTTTTCATTCAATTGCATTTCTTCAATCAGCTGGTGAAATATCTGCTGACGGCTGAATACACCCAATACATGATTTATACTCAGAGGTTTTACCTCTTCACTGGCACGGGGCGTATAAAAGAGTGTTATACTCCCCTCATATTTATGATGGGATTTTTTAAATTGTAAATAACGGAACCCCACTCCGGCAATAATCGTCAGGACAAAAACGATGATGATACTCCACTTAAACTTCAGCAAGGTATAAAGAACCAGTTTCTGATACATCTGCAATTTCTGCATCTGTCTGGTTTCAGCTTGCACATTAAATTCATTATCCAGTGAATCCATAATGTTCCTCTCAGTTAAAAATCAGCCATTGCTGATAAAGTTTACTTTGTTCAACAGCTTTGTCCGGGGTATTTTCCAATTCCTGACATGCCCTTTCAGCCAGAATTGCCACCGGCGGCATAGTATGCCGTTTCCAATCTGCCAATGGCAGAGAACGGCTTTTTATACAATATTTTATAAAGTTTTTCAATGAAACTTCACTTTCATGCTGACATTTCATATAAATATCTTTCCCGCAAGACAAAGCCATGCACTCTTTGAATACGCCGCAGACAGATTGCCACAGATTTTTCAAATCCTGTGCAATGTCCCTGTTCGGGGCTCGTTTGAACTTGACTGCCTGAGCATAAAGTTTTTTGCAGTCTGCACTCAATCCGGAATTATTTATTTCTGCCAGACGCTCTTCGATATGCCATTGGTATTTGTGTTCAGCGATCAGAAAAGCATCACACGCTCCCAGAATTGCTTTATTGATGTTCCGCAGGATAAAATCAG
>JAZSRU010000086.1:0-19174 GCA_045538635.1 Victivallaceae bacterium | reverse complement strand
CTCTTCCCAGACGGACTTCATCTCCTCAATTTTCATGGCACTGGAATCTTTTTCCAGTAATTTAATGGCAAAAAAGCGGGAGGGAATATGACTGTATTTTTCAATATTCAGAGCGTCGATTTTTTCGGCAACGGCATTGATCGCATCGTCAAAATCTGCACCGTAAGAGAGCATCGGCATACCATGGTCATCCAATTTTGCCAGAGTATCAACTATTTTTTCTTTAAGCACTTGTACTCCGCGAGAGGTGTTGCCGACAGTTTGGGCAATCGGGGCTCCAAAATATTTCTCCAGCTTGGGAATATCAAATTTCAATCCTTTTTTCCGGGCATCATCACTCATATTGAACGCCAGGAGCATGGGAATATGAAGTTCTGCAAGCTGCGTGGTAAGATAAAGACTGCGCTGAAGAATGGTGGAGTCAACCACATTTACGATGAGGTCAATACCTTTTTTCGTCAATTCCTCAAAAACGACAGCTTCCTCCGGAGAAGAACTGGAAAGAGAATATACTCCGGGCAGGTCGATCAACTCTATTTCCATATCATTTAATGTAAATGATCCGGATTTGCTTTCCACGGTTACGCCGGGATAGTTGCCAACGTGCTGTCTTGCCCCGGTCAGGGCATTAAAAATACAGGTTTTGCCGCAGTTGGGGTTACCGGCAAGTACAATGCGGAATTTTTTACTCATTGTCGGCATCCTCCGTTTTTTCAAGCATAATGCATGCGGCATCGTCTTTGTGCAGAGCCATACTGGTTTCCATGACTTTTACCCGGATCAGACCACCGAATGGAGCGTGTGCCTCAATGAGCAATTCCGTTCCGGGGACGATTCCCACATCCGCAAATTTTTTACGCCCGCGCGACTGAGGCAAAATTCCGACGATGGTTGCCTTCGTACCGACCGGCAGGTCGGCCAAAGACCCTTTGGAATCTGCGCAAGTACATGCACAACATTGTTGTTTCATGATGTTTCTCCTTGTTATTTAATATGATAAAAATAATTAGCCTTGACTAACTTACATCTCAAAAAAGAACAGAGTAACAAGAGAACACTTGAAAAAGGTTTAACCTCCTGTTATTCTGCTTTTGCCATAATATATCACTGAATCATAAAAATTCAAGTTAGCTTTAGCTAATTTTTTGTAATTTTTAAGATATTTATTGAGTAAATTTCTCTTCTTACGCTTCTGCATCAGTGACGCAACTTCACTTTCAATCCGCGTCAGAAAGGTACAGAAAAACAATGAAAGAAACAACTATTGATTTGATCCGGACGGTGCTTCACAGCGATGAAACTGTCACTCCTGAGCCTCGGGACAGCATCCTAATATAGTAAATAAAAAAAGCTGCTGCAAAACTTTTTTGAGGTTTTGCAGCAGCATATTTTTTGTATCTGAATCAAATGACTTATTTGATAAGTTTTAGTCCGTTGACAGCACAATAGTTTTCAATGAGTTCCATGTTGTTGCCATAGGTTACAATGTAATGCTGTGCCATGACATTTTTGAGGAATTCATCTGCACAATAATCAAATTTGACTTCGATTGAGGGCAACTGCGGTGCAGGAGGAGCCCAACCGGCTTCTTCCCAGGTTTCAGGAGTTACAGCATTACCGAGTGCAGCATGGATGACCAATTCGCCGCCGACCTGTGCCAGACGGACGATTGTAACTTCACCGGTTTTGACCTTGGAAACATTAAGCAGACCTTCACCGAATGAACCGAAAGCATTGGGCATAACGGTAATTTTACCATCAACAGCAGAAGCAGGAACATAATCCGGAACGCCCATCAGAGCTGATTTGGCAGTAAATTCATAAAATTCCATATAAGCCGGATTCTGTCCGGTAAGATACTTCATGATGAGCTGGGTAACTGCACCGTATGAATCGTTTTCAGGAACAGAGGGGATTTCCATTTCATCGTGAAGCAGAGTCAATGCACCGGCAGGAGCGAATTTCAAAAGCTTTTTGACGCCGTCAACGTCACAGAAGCTGAATGCATCATAGCCGCGTTCCTTGATTTTGCGCTGGAAAGCGAGAGACAGACGGACTGAATTTTCGACAGTACCTTCTTTGGGAGCGCGGACGAAGTTCCAGTTTTTGCGAATTTTGTCAGCGAGAGCGTCGATTTCATCCTGCGGGATATCTTTGATGATATCAGCGATTTCGAGGAGATCAAAGTGTTCGATTTCAGCACCGATCTTGTTTTTGAGCAGATTGCCGTCATACAGAGTGCCGAAAAGACGCATATCACGATAACCGTTCATTCCGATAAGAACCTTGTGCATCTGTGCTGAAGCAGAGGCTGCACGCAAATAAGCAACAGCTTCATCATAACGGGGAGCTGAATCTTTAAGGTTGACGAGATATTTGAAATTGTAACCCATTTCAGTCATGGGGGCGCGGAGAGCAGTTGTACCTGCCTGATCGGCAGTAGTAACAAAATGTCCGTTTTCTCTCCATCCGCTCAAGCCCCAGAGCAGCATGGGTTTGTGTTTGAAAGGTTCAATAACTTTCATAACAGCCCAAGTCGGTATCCAACCGGCAACGCAGACAACGAGAGCATCAAAATCGCCTTTGGACAACTCTTCGACAGCGCGGGCAGCCTGCAATCCCTGCGGATCATCGCTGACAGGAGCAGTTTCAAAAAGTTCAACACCGCGTTTTTTCAATTCATCAGCGGCTGTACGGCAGCGGCCGTCGATAAATTCACGGGGAGTGTTGACCTCTCCGAAACCGACGAATCCGGCACGGACTTTAAATTCTTTTCCATTCATAATTTACCTCCGAATGTTGGCATTAACATTTTATTAAGTTTCTGATATTGTCTGAAATATTCAGGATAGAGTTCAGCATTTTCGCCGGGAGTATAGCGTTTGCGGATGCGCACCATGGATTCAATACATTCATTGACATCAGCAAAATCTCCGCAGGCAACTGCACCGAGAATAGCGGCACCGAGTGAAGTGGCTTCTTCACATTCTGTAGTAGTAACCTCACAATTGAGGACGTCAGCTTTTATCTGCATCCAGAGATCACTTTTTGAAGCACCGCCGAGGGAGCGGATCTCTTTGATTTCAGCGCCGAGTTTTTTCAACACTTCGATATTATCCTTGAGCAGAAATGCGACAGATTCCATAATTGCACGCGCCCAATGCGCCTTTTTGTGAGCGAGAGTTATGCCGTAAGCAGCCCCCCTCGCCTCCGGATTGCAGTCCGGAGAAATCGCCCCTGCGCAATGCGGCAGCAGGATCAAACCTTCACTTCCGGCAGGGACCTGCGATGCCTGTTCTGTAAATTCTTCATAACTCATACCGCAGCCGAATTCATCACGGAAATGTTTAAGCAGCATACCGGCGGTCGGAGCCCATGGCAAAAGGACGAAATCACCTTTTCTGAAACCGAGATATGTGCTTAAACGGCGTTCTTCATCATAAACGATTTGCGGAAATGCCGCGCAAACCGCCAGAGTGCATCCGGTCGTTTCAGACAACATCCCCTCTTTGCCGCAGCCGCTGCCGAGATTGCCGCAGACATGGTCAATCGGCGCCACAGCAACAGGAGTTCCGGCAACGAGAAGTGAATCATTTTCAACACATATTCCGGCAACTTCACCGGCATCCAGAAGTTCAGGCAGCTGCGCTTCACGGATATTGAGCTCCTCAAGCATTGCCTGATCATATTTGCCGGTACGGATATCATAATACAATGCAGACGGCATCAAGCCGCGACAGGTGGCATATTTGCCGGTAAGTCTGGCAATGATATAATCCTCAACCATAAGATATTTGGCTGTACGGGCAAACAATTCAGGTTCATTTTTTCTGTACCAGAGAATTTTTGCCGCCGGCCAGCAGGGAAGCATTTCTGTCTGACCTGACATACGGAAAAGAGCTTCTGTGGTAAATTTTGCATCCAATTCTGCTGCTTCATCCACGGCACGGTTATCCAGCCATACGATTGCTTTGCGCAAAGGCTTATTGTTTTCATCGACCATTATCAGAGTTTCAGCCTGTCCGGTCACGGCGAGAGAACGGATTTCATCCGTATTTATCCCGGCGGCATCAACAGCCTGTTTCAGAGCTTTTTTGACGGACTCCCAATAAATCTCTGCATCAAGTTCGACAATATCAGGTTTGGGAGTTTCAAGTGTATATTCAGCAAGCCCTATTCCTTTAGGGAAACCGTTACCGTCAAAAATCACACTTTTAACTCCGGTAGTACCGATGTCGATACCCAAGTAATAATTCATAAAAATTCCTTTAATCCTCAAAAAGTTTATTGATTTCAGCCACAGTTATATCTGCAAGTTTGTAACCGCCGTCGGAACCGACCTGTCCGTTGATGATCAAACCGCCGTAACCGCCGAAACGCTCTGCATCGGGGCTGGGCAGATAACCTGCGAAACAACATCCGGCAAGCTGAATCAGAAAAGTCTGGAAGGCTTTTGAACGGGCCTTGATATTCTGACCGTAATACAGATAAAGTTCAAACGGAGTGTTGGCAATGGCAACATCTCCGAGACGGATCACATTCATATCAAAAATGATATTCGGTCTGGCATCCTGATCTTTGTAGCGTTCAATAACAGCCTGTTCATTTTTGATGAGAACAAAATGGTGAAGTTTGCTGTCATAGGGACCGGGGCCGTTAAGTTTCTCGTTGGCATGAGTTTTTTCGCAAAAATCCTTGAAAGCTTCAGTTTCGGGCATAATGGCAGTCAGACGTGCAAGTTCTGCCTCTGCGGCTTTGTATGCCTGATAAGTGACTTTGCGGCGGGGCAGTGAAACTTCAACATTTTTGCTTGCAAGCACCGGATCATAATCAATTCCGCTCAATTCAGCACTCTTGACTGCATCAAAAAGACGTTTCGCCAGAAAATCAACTCCGTCTGCGTGCCAGCAGTCAGGTTCTGTGGTGTAGTGACGGACGAGATCGCGGGGAGACTGACATCCGGCAGGAGAAATCTGATAAAGCGTATGGAAATCTTCGCCGTATTCTTTTTTGAGCAGTTCGCGGGTCGCACCTACAAAGTCAGAGGAAACAACATAAGTTGATTCCATAACCTGTGACGGACAGGCAACATTGAGCAGCATACCGGTCTTCTTACCGTTTTCATCAAATGTGAAAAGCATTTCAACGCCGGTATCTTCACCTGCTTCCATACCGATAAAGTCGGGCCGTGTGGTATCGCCGTACATTTCTGCTTTGCCGTTGCTGTAAACGGCACGGCGGCAGTGACCGATGCGGGCATTTCCGAATGCTTTGGCAATACCTCCTGCTTTGCGGTTATTCCATGCCTCGACAACGGCATCAGAAACGATTTCAACAGTAAAAGCAACATACTCTTCAGGAGTCAGAACATCACTTTCGCCAAGTTCATCGCCCCAGATATCAACCACCCCTTCGATTGCCAGCGATGGGCTGCTGTGAGTGTGAATAACATTTACAAAAATCATTTTCGGGTCGATTGCAGATTCTTTTTCAACAACTTTTGCTCTCAAGCTGTCAATAAAAAACTGCATAACACCGGTATTGTCAAGACCGACATTGATAAAACTCTGATCCCCTTTGCTCACTGCAAGTACAACTGCTTTCAAACGGGAATGTATTCCGGTTGCAATACGGGTGTAATACTGACCGTACAGAGAAATTTTCTTGCCGAGTGAATCCGGAGTAATATCCGCTTCGCTCCAACCGATTTTCAATTCAGCCATAAAATCACTCCTCAAAAAGTTTATTGATTTCAGCCACAGTTATATCTGCAAGTTTGTAACCGCCGTCAGAACCGACCTGTCCGTTGATGATCAAACCGCCATAACCGCCGAAACGCTCTGCATCGGGGCTGGGCAGATATCCGCAGGTATGATCACCGCCTGCTGCCAGCTGAACGATAAAAGTCTGTTTTGCTTTGGAACGGGCTTTGATGTTCTGACCGAAATACAGATACAATTCAAAAGGATTTGAAGCAAGTGCGATGTTTCCCAAACGGACAACATTCATGTCAAAACCGAGATTCGGGTCTTTGTCCTGTTCTTCATAACGGCGGATTACTGCCTGTTCATTTTTAATCAAAACGAAATGATGGCATTTGTTGTCATAAGGACCGGGGCCGTTAAGTTTCTCTTTGGCATGAGTTTTATCGCAAAAATCCTTGAAAGCTTCGGCTTCAGGCATTATCGCAGTCAATCGCTTAAGTTCGGCTTGTGCTTTTTTGTAATCCTGATATGAAGCCCGTCTGCGCGGGAGCATAACATGCATTGAAGTATGCTTCAAAACCGGCTCATATTCTGTTTCAAAAAAGTCAGCAGCACGAACAGCAGTCAGCAAACGCTGTGCGATAAAATCAACTCCGTCAGCATGCCAGAAATCAGGTTCAGTTGTGTAATGGCGGACGAGGTCACGCGGAGATTGACATCCGGCAGAACTGATTTGATAGATGGTATGGAAATCTTCTCCATATTCTTTCTTGAGAAGTTCACGGGTCGCCCCCGCAAAATCGGATGAAATCACACAAGACGCCTCCATAACCTGCGAAGGACAGGCTGCATTGAGAAACATTCCTGTTTTTCTGCCGTTTTCATCGACGGTAAAAAGCATTTCAATACCGGTATCTTCACCAGCCTCCATACCGATAAAATCCGGACGGGTCGTATCACCGTACATTTCAGCTGTACCATCGCTATAAACAGCACGACGGCAATGACCTACGCGGGCATTGCCGAATGCACGCATAATGCCGCCTGTTTTGCGATTATGCCATGCGTCAACGATATTTTGAGCGATAACGGGAACAACGAACTCAACGTATTCTTCCGGTGAAAGTGCTTCTGTATCTCTCTCGCGCCAGACATTGGACAATCCGACAGGAGTCGCAGAAGGTCCGCTGTGAGTATGGATGGCATTGAGGAAGATTTTTTCAGGATTGATTTCAGGCTCAAGTGCTGCGGCCGCGGCTCTTATTTTGCGATGAAAATCCTGTTGAAAATTCACCAGATCCAAAGAAGCAGTTATAAATTGTTCACCGCCGGATTCAAATGCGGCGGCAACAGTTTTCAAGCGGGAGTGAATTTCAGTTGCAGTACGGGCATAATACTGCCCGTACAATGCAACTTTCTTTTTCATATCAGGAGTAATATCCGCTTCACTCCAGCCGATTTTTATTTGAGGCATATACGATTACTCCTCAAAAAGTTTATTGATTTCTTCAACAGTTCTGTCTGCAAGTTTATAACCGCCGTCGGAACCGACCTGACCGTTGATAATCAAACCGCCGTAACCGCCGAAACGCTCTGCATCGGGGCTGGGCAGATAACCGGCGTGGAAATTGCCGTTGCCTGAAAGCTGAACGAGGAAGGTCTGGAAAGCTTTTGAACGGGCCTTGATATTCTGACCGTAGTACAAATAAAGCTCAAACGGGTTATTGGCAATAGCGATATCACCGAGACGGACAACGTTCATATCAAAGATGTAATTGGGGGGCTCATCCTGATTTTCATAACGTGTGACAACTGCCTGTGCGTTTTTGATCTGAACAAAGTGCATAAGTTTATTGTCATAGGGGCCGGGGCCGTCGATTTTTTCGCTGGCATGAGTATCTGCGCAGAAATCATCAAAAGCGTCTTTTTCAGACTGAATTGCAAGCAATCGTTCCAATTCAGCTTTGGCTTCTTTGTAATCGACATAAGATGCGCGTCTGCGGGGCAGAACAACTTCAACATTTTTGCTGATAAATTTCGGAGCATAATCAATTTCACTCAATTCAGCCGCTTTGACCGCAGTCAGCAGGCGTTTTGCCAGAACGGGAACGCCGTCAGCATGCCAGAAGTCAGGTTCAGTTGTGTAATGGCGGACGAGGTCACGCGGAGATTGACATCCGGCAGGACTGATCTGATAAAGAGTATGGAAATCTGCACCGAATTCAGATTTGAGCAATTCACGGGTTGCGCCCGCAAAGTCGGATGAAACCTGATAAGTTGATTCCATATTCTGAGACGGACATGCAACATTGAGGAACATACCGGTTTTATTGCCGTTTTCATCAAAGGTGAAAAGCATTTCAACGCCGGTATCTTCACCGGCTTCAAGACCGATGAAATCCATTCTGGTAGTATCACCGTACATTTCAGCAGTACCATCAGCATAAACAGCACGGCGGCAATGACCGATGCGTGCATTGCCGAATGCTTTGGCAATACCGCCGGTTTTGCGGTTGTTCCATGCTTCAACAATAGTATCGACGACGACCGGAACGGCAAATGCTGCATATTCATCAGGGGTCAGGACATCAGAAGATGTATCAAGATCGCCCCATGCAATAGCACCGACACCACTGCGTTTGGCATTGAATGCCAGAGAGGGTGCGCTGTGAGTATGAATTGCATTGATAAAGATTTTTTTAGTATCAAAACCGGGAAGTTTTTTGCCGACTTCCTGACGCACCAGGTCGATAAACTGACGGGGACATCCGCAGTTGTCGATAGATCCGGTAATGAAGTAGTCATCGCCGCTTGAAAAAGCGGCAACGACACATTTCAACCGTGAATGAATCGACTCCGCGATACGGGCATAATACTGACCGTAAAGCGGAATTTTTTTGCCTAATGAATCAGGGGTGATATCAGCTTCACTCCAACCGATCATAAGTTTTTTGTCATTCATAATACACCTCTTCTATTAAAGAGCTACAGTTGAACCGTTTTTCCAGCTCTCCAATGCAGCAGTAAACAGCTTGTGAGAAAGTGCCGCCTCATCGGGAGTTACACAGGAAACAAATTTTCCTGCGGGTTTACCCTCTGTGATTTCGGTTATGAAAGAAGCCCACATCTGGAGGATACTGTCAGTGAAACCAAATTCAAAAATACCACCGGTGATGGTCTTGAATGCAGTTTCATAGCCCATATCAATCTGCTGAACAGCCTGATCGGTACCATTGTATTCAAGGATTTCCAGACGGCGCGGATTTTTGCTGGTCCACTTGGCACAGCCTTTCATACCCTTGACTTCAAAATACCATGTATCGGTTTCACCGGGAGCGATACGCTGGGTTTTGATGGTCAGCGGGAAAGCATGTCCGAATTTGGGATCATCTGCTTCGCTGAGCAAAGTGGCATTATCCCATGTTACACAGGGAACCATGGCACCGTCTTTGCCGGGGCGTTCTTTCACGAGTTTGGAAAGAACTGCACGGACATTTTTGGGAATGAATCCGGCACGGAACGGAAAATGGCAGGCGTGCATACCGAGGTCGCCCATACAACCGTATTCGCCGTTGAATTCGATCATGCGTTTCCAGTTGATCGGTTTCATCGGGTTCAAATCTGATGAATGGAGGAAACCGGAATTGACTTCGATCAGAGGACCGAAAAAGTCAGTTTCGAGCATTTTGCCGATTCTCTGCATAGGCGGATAAAACGGAAATTCAGAACTGCATCTTACGGTAACTTCGGGATGAGCTTTGATACATTCGAGAATTGTATCATTGGCTTTCTTGTCTATACCGAAGGGTTTTTCGCCGAGAAGATGTTTACCGGCTTTGATGATGTCGCAATAGATCTGCTCATGCAGATTATGCGGCACAGCGCAGTAAACAGCTTCAACTTCAGGATTGGCAAGAAGTTCTTTGTAATCATCCGTAACCTGTTTAATGGTCGGAAAATTATCCTGATACCACGGATAGAGTGCGGGATTTTTGTCACAGACCGCGACCAGTTCCGGTCTGGCACTGATCTCGGTCAAATGGCACCAACGGGCGCAGGCTGAGGCGAATTCACGCCCCATAAGACCTGCTCCGATAATTCCGAATTTTACAGTTTTCATGATTTATACACCTCTCAGCCGAGCAATTCTTTCTCGGTTTCAGCGATAGCTTCTTCGATGATGTCCATACCCTTCATAGCGACTTCGTTGGGCATAATGATCGGGGGGCTCATGCGGAGAATGTGACCTGCGGGAACCCATGCCAGACCTTTGGAAAATGCTTTCTGATAAACCATTTTACCGGCTTCGTCGAAGGGAGTTTTGAGAGCTTTGTCTTTAACAAGTTCGATACCGAGCAGACAGCCTTTGCAGCGGGTGTCGCCGACGATTTTGTATTTGGTGGTCCAGTCAGCCATGCGTTTCTTGAAGAGGACTTCGAGTTCCTGAGCATGTTCGAGCAAGCCTTCTTCTTCGATGACTTCAAAGCAGGCAAGTGCTGCAGCGCAAGCCATCGGGTTGCCGCCGTAACTGGTTGAAGCAGAAATCTTGTCAACAGCATCGGCATAGGGAGTACGGACAGCCATACAGGTAACGGGGAAGCCGTTTCCGAAGCCTTTACCGAGAGTGACGATATCGGGCAGAACATTCCAGTGTTCGCAGCAGAGAATCTTGCCTGTACGGCCCATGCTGGTGAGAACTTCGTCAGCAAAGAGCAGAATGCCGCGTTCATCGAGGAACTTGCGCAGTTTGGGGAAGAAATCATCCGGCGGCATGATTGAACCGCCCCACCCCTGAATGGGTTCGAGAACGAAAGCAGCTACCTGACCGGTGGTTGATTCTTTGATGAATTTGTCATAAAATTCGAGATAGCGTTCAGTATCCAGAGTGCCATCGGGACGGGTCCACCAGGGACGATAAGTGTCAGGACGGGGAACCAGATGGAAACCTTCGGGACGGGATGCGCCGCTGAACTTGGTCATACGGGCAAGACCGATTGAGTGACCGCTTTTGCCGTGGAAGTCCATGAAGCAGCTGATAAATTCATGTTTTCCGGTTGCAGCACGGCAGGTACGGAGACCGGCTTCAACTGCGGTTGTACCGCTGTCATAAAGCTGGAAGCATTTCAGATCGCCGGGGAGAACGCTTGCCATTTTTTCGAGAAGTTTGACTTTGATTTCGGTGGTGAAGTCGTGGCAGTTCATCATCTGTTTTGCATATTTTGCAACGGCTTCAGAAATTTTGGGATGGCAGTGACCGAGAGTGGTAACATAGATACCACTGGAAAAGTCGATGTACTGATTACCGTCAACATCCTGCAGCATGCAGCCTTCGCCTTTTTCAAAAGCGACGGGGAAAAGTTTTACCTGACCGGAAAGGCCGCGGTAATATTTGGATGCGCGGCCGTGCAGTTCGCGGCTTTTGGGACCGGGAAGAGTGTCAGTCACGATGTTGGGGTAACGGTTGAGATCGAGTTGGTAGGGTGCGGGATTGTATTTGCCCATTTTTTACTCCTTGGTTAAAGGTTGAAGTTAAAAGAATCTGAATAAAATATAAGAGTATCTTTATTATTTTCAAGGAAAAAAGTGCTGCATCTGGAAATTTTTTAAAAAAATCATGTTAAAAAATAACATTTTCGCATAAAAAATACAATAATTCGCAGAAATACAGCTGAAAAAGATTGACTGCACTGCTGTCGGGCGGATATATGCGCTCGAGCGTGAAATAAGCATAGTGTATGAGTCTGTCCGGAGCATCATCACCGCAGATTTATGTTTGACTGTACTTTTTCTCAAACTTCTCACTTCGTTCTGTTTGCTATGTTCAGGCATCACAAACCACGCGCCAGCGTCACCCAAAGGGATGGACATCCCCGGCACAGCCGCAATGCGGGCGGCATGGTGGCGGCGGGCAATATGGGAGCTTTGGGATTTTTGAGAGTTTTGAGAGATTGCCTGTGACTGCACTGCAGTCGGGCTTACAGATGCGCTCACGCATAACTCAAACCTATATATAAAATCCCCCCTCTCCCGCAATTTTTCATTAATTTTCTCTTTTTTTAATATCCAGATTTGATTTTTTAACATTTTCATGTTATTTTTAAACATTACAACAAAAAAAGGACATCCAATGCATTCCAGACACAGAAAAATTCTTGATATGCTTCAACGCGGCAGAATTGATATAAAATCAACGGCCAAAATACTTAAAGTAACCGAAATGACATTAAGGCGCGATCTCCGCGCACTTGAAGAAGCGGAACTCGTAATGCTGGTCAAAGGTGGCGCAATACTCCCCCCTGCCCGTTACGAACCGGAACAATATGATGATAAACTCATGGATCTGAAATTTGCCATTGCCGAAGCGCTGTATATGCAGATCATGCCCTGCAATGCGATTTTTTTAAGCACCGGCAGCACCAGCCTTGCCTTCGCCAAAACACTTGTCAAAAAAAACACATCTTCTCTGACAGTTATAACCAATTCACTGACAATCGCTTCTGCACTTTTCAGATCAAGATGCAAAGTAATCCTGCTCGGAGGCGAACTGCGCTCCACTTCACTCGACCTCGTCGGGCATATCGGAGAAAGAAATATCGCTGATTTTCATGTTGACTGGCTGATTTCCGGATGCGACGGAGCATTCTCCAACTTCGGATTCTACACTTCAGACAGCAGTCTGTCAAGTCTGGAAAAAATGTCAATGAAAATCGCCGATCATGTCGCCATCATTACTGCAAGCTCAAAATTCGGAGTACGCTCCCTCGCGCGTTTTGCATCGCTTGATGATGTCGATCTGCTTGTTACCGACAGTGCATTGCCCGACGCCGACAGAGAACATCTCCAACAGGCAGATATAAACATCGTAACTGTCGATGTTCCATAAACTTGCACATTATATGACAGTCATTATCAATCCGGCAACTATCATCAGCACACCGACAACTTTCGGCAAAGTGAATTTTTCATGCAGAAAAACGATTCCCATGGCGACACCGAGCGGCAGACTCAACTGACGGAACGCCTGCAGATAGCTTACATTTTCGACCATAGTCATCGCCCACAGCACAAGCAGATACGCCGCTCCGGTAAAAATTCCAACCAGATACGGATTGAGGTTGCGCCAGCATTTTTTGAGCAAGTCCTCGCGTTCCTCGCGTACAGCAGCTACATAAACTCCAAGACAAGTGCAGATTCCGCATTTGACCATCAGAAAATACATACAGCTTACAGCAAAACTGTTTGAAAGACTGTAATTTTTCATATATCCGAGCGACATACTATCGGTAACAGTATAAACCGTCGTTCCGGCTGCCGCCAGCAGAATCGAACCGAAAATAGACTTTACAAATGCCCGCCAGTTCAAATCCCGGAATGACTTTTGCGGCAGAATGAAACATCCGCAGGTAACTACCGCCATACCGATTTTTGCCGGCCATGAAAGCGGCTTGCCGATATGAAACACTGTTGTAATAATTGCAACAAAAAGAACCGGCAAAGCCCGCATCAGCGGATACCCGATCGAAATATCTGTTTTTTTGTATGTTTTGGACAAACCGACGGAATACATACTTTCAAAAACCGCACTTACAGCAAAACACCACCAGAATTCTTTCGGCAGCTCACTCCATCTGATGTCAATAAAAAACAGCACCGGCAGCAGAAACAATCCGCCGAACGCCTCGACAAACCAGAAAAAAGCCACCGACGGACGGCTCGCACGACTGATAAAATTCCACCCCGCATGCAGAAAAACCGATGCCAATATCAACAAAAAAGCATTTGTATTCACTGTTCAATTCCTTAATATACAATGTATGAATAAAAAACAAGGAATATTAAAATAGCACCTTTTATTAAAAATTCAACCGCAAAAACAGTTTTCAAAATCATATTGCACAAAATAAAAAAACTGCATAAAACAAGCGGTCTTTTTTGCAGAAAAAGTTAAAATCATAAAAAAAACTGTTTAAAACTTGAAAAATATTAAATTTGTGATACATTATCAAATGAATTGTATATTCTTTGTTTTATAACTATATTAAAACATACAAACAAAACGCCGAAAAACGGCAAAAAAACAGGTAATTTTATGAAAAAGATTTTCGTAACCGGTATAACCGGCTTGGTAGGCAGTGCTTTTGTCACAGCCTTGTCCCGTGACCAGAAAGGCACAAAATTTGTTTGCCTCACCCGTAAATCACCGGTGAAAAGTGCTTATGACCGTGTCTATGACATCGTCAAAGAACAGTGCGAATTCGACGGTACTCCCGAACTTTTTGACGAAATCATCGGCAATATTCAGGTCATCGACGGCGATGTCACCACCGTTGTCCCCGAAGAAATCGTCAAAATGCCAGAAATGGAAGGTGTCAACTGCATGTTCCATTGCGCTGCTGACGTAAATCTGGGCAAAGACCCCACCGGCAAAACTTTCAAAATCAACTACACCGGTACTGAAAACATGATCGCCATCTCAAAACTCCTCAATCTCAAGGAGTTCCATTATGTCAGTACCGCTTATGTCGCAGGCAAAACCATCGGACGCGCCATGGAAGCACGCCCCACATGCAACGAATTCAACAACCCCTACGAATCCAGTAAATTCCAGTCAGAAGGCCTCGTTCGTGACTGCGGAATCCCCTTCACCATCTACCGTCCCGGCATCATCACCGGGCGTTTGAATGACGGCAAAATCCGCAAACCGCTGGCTTTCTACCGCATTCTCGAATTCCTCGCAAAGCTCAAAAGCAACCACTGCGCCAAAGAAGGCGTCAACCCTGCTGAAGAATACGATTTGAATATCCACTTCAACACCGTTGCTTCTGAACGCATCTACTTCACACCCATTGATTACGTACAGTACGCAATCACCAAAATCTTCCAGCAGGAAGTCAAAAATCAAACTTACCATGTCACTGGTGACAGCCCGGTTACTACCGATATGATCGACCGCGCTCTCTGCCGCGTTCTCCGTCTTAAATACATGGAAGTTTCAAAGAGCCAGGATGAAGATGCTCTCAACAAAGACAGCAAAATGCTCGAACGCTTCATCGGCGACCTCTTCCCCTACTTCGCCAATGATGTCATTTTCGATCAGACCAATGTCCGCGGCGCACTCGGTGACGAAGCTCTGGCATGGACCTACGATGACCGCAAAATGGAACTCATGATGCGCGAATTCTTCATCAAATTCTTCAATAATGTTCCCTGGGTTCAGGAAATTCTTGAAGCTACCAAGTAATTCTGATTACTGTTCTCTCAAAAGGCTGTTGCTGACCGCAAGGTAAGCAGCAGCCTTTTTATTTGACTTTTTGATTGACATAAGTCTGAAAACAAGAAAAAAAGCAATCAAACAACTGCAATCTTCTGTATTTCAAAAATAATTAGGCTATTTACTAAACATTGATTGATAATTTAAAAAAATTATGGGGTTTGGGGTATAGTATTTTGCGCAAGCAAAATACGGCAATACCCCAAGTGTGGCGAATCGTGGCAAAAGATTTTCTTTGTCATCCCTCAAAAAAGAGGGAGGACAAAGGAAACATTTTGCCACAACCAGACAAGACTAACACCACACAGCCGCTGACACTCACGCGCCAGCGTTACAAAACGGGGATGGATATCCCCCGCCAGGGTTGCAAGGGGGCGGCGCAAGCCCCCTTGCAATAAAAAATCAGTCGATGTTTAGTACAGAGCCAATAATTATTTACAGCATAAAACTCTCAAAAAGCAGGCACAAAAAAAAGCAGGGGACATTCAGTCCCCTGCCCGTAAGCAGATAATTATTTATCCGATAACAGTTTTGTTGCCGTTGACAGCAAAAGCAGTTTCTTTGCCGTTGATGACCAGAGTACCGGGAACAGTATTCCATGTCAGAGTATTTCTTTCAGCAACAAATGAAGTTTCAATAAAGACCTTGTCGCCATCAAAGGAGATCGCATCGACCTTCATATCAGAATCAAGCAGCTGGATACCGCAATCTTCACTGACTGCCCAAACGAGGCTGCCGTGAGGAATGACGGAAGTTGAAATTGCTTTGCCTGCTTCAAGGCGCATGACTTTATCATTCCAGACATCGGTAACGATGTATGACTTAGCGGAATCAAGGCCGATGTCAGCTGCGGAGAAGCTGACTTCAATATTTTCTTCAAAGATGTTGAAAATACCGACAGTTTTGACCGGCAGACCTTTTGCATTTTCAAGCATTGAAAAGTGCGGGGTATTAAAATACAAAGTACTGGGAATGAGATTGTTATCATCACGATAGTTATAATTTGCGATATAAACATCCTGACCGTTATTGACATTGCAGAGAACTTTTTTGAGCAGCTGCAGACGCGGATGATCCGGTTCGAGGCTGAGCTTGCCGGCGAGTTCGACCATAGAGTGAGTAACCCAGCAATAGTTCAATGCAAACAATGCATCAGTATCATTCAATCCCGGGAAAAGTCCGACAGAGTCGCTGTTCGGCACGAAAAGATCGCCGGTGTGTGTTGCAAAACAGGCGATACCCCACAGGAAGTTGGTTTTGACAAAGTCCCAGTTTCCTGCACCGATATCAATTCCGTAACGGTAGTTGGTGAAAAATTCACCGAGGAACGGATTGCCCATGACAATATCGCATCCGGTCTGGAAATAACCGTCATCATCGAGGCGGCGACGGAGTTCCTTGAGCCACCAGTCGCGATAGAAATAACCGGATTTATCTTTATTTTTATACATGTTGTGGCTGTCTTCAAAAGCATAGCTCCAGAAGTCATGTTTTACACCCTCAAAACCGTATTCGGTAATGAGTTTGTCAAGCGCAAAAGTAATGTAATCCCGGACGACTTCCTGACTGACATCCAGCGGTGATGAAGTGCTGACACGATAACTGTAATCAATGAACCACTCCGGATGCTCTTTGTAAATCGGAGTGTAATGCGGGCAGAAACCGCCGATCCAAATCGCCGGACGCAAACCGATTTTGCGAAGTTCATCAGTGAAATGACGGAGTCCCTGCGGGAATTTTTCTTTGCTGATTCCCTCGTCTCCCTCATAAGCGACTCCCAGACCGTGAGCCGGAGTGCTGCCGAAATTACTGCCGACGGGCTTGGCGCTGGCGGCATAACCGTCATCGAGCTGCATCCAATGGACGAGCGGAAAATTTTTCTTGAGATAACGGGCTTCTGTGAGGAGCATTTCTTCGGTGATATCACGGAAAATATTATCGTTCCATGACCCCCAGGTCATGCAGGTACGGTTGATATCAGTTGCACCGTATGAAGCGGGCAGAACCTTGCGCAAATGTGCGGTGTAACGATCAAACAGATGGTCATAATCAGTTGCATCATCAAGCACACCGATATACCACTGATCGTTAAGCAGTCTGCCGCTTGCAAAATCAAGAGCATCAACAGCTTTGAAAGATGAGAAAAACTCAAGTGTAAGCTTGTTGTTTTCATGGCGGACGAGATAATTGTGATATATCTCTTTCTGACGCAAAGTACCGTGAACGATACCATTGGAAGTTTCATAATTTCCGAGCAGGATCGCCGGGAACGGCTGATACGGTGAGCGTCCGATACGCGGATGCACAACTCCGGGGTCTGCCCAGCGGTTGCCCGCTGTATCATCAAATTCTGAATCTTTGGCATCTTCAGGAGCGCGGACATGATCGACCGGGAAAGTCATACGCTCATAGATACGGGGATTTTCGTTGTGATAAAAGAAATCTTTTGCAGCAGCACCGCCCATATCAATATCGGTAAAAAGGCAGCCAAGTTCCATAAGTTTTATTTCAGGACCGCAATTCTGGAAAACGCGTTTTACGCGAGCCTCACGGTCATAAACTGTAACATAAAGGCTGTCTTTGAAATTTTCAGCATAGAAACAATCTATCTGATAATTCTTACCCGAAAAACCTTTTGAAACTTCGATTTTCTCCGGATAAACAGTTTTGCCTTTCAACTTGACAAAAGGCATCATTCTGACAGCACCGAATCCGGGCAGAATTTCCTGCGGCAGCAAAATTGAATTATTCATATAAATCTCCTTGTTTTGGATAAAATTTCAGTTATTTACATATAAAATACAAGAATAAAGGTTTTTTTCAAGTAAATTTTCTTGAACTTTTGAAAAAATCATGTATTTTATATATATGTATAAATTTTTTCGCTTTTTTTAACAACCTTTAACCAATCAAGGAGTTTGATCATGGTCAACTACAAAGATCTCGGTTTGGTAAACACTCGTGAACTGTTTGCCAAAGCAGTCAAAGGCGGTTATGCTATCCCCGCTTACAACTTCAATAACATGGAACAGCTTCAGGCTATCATTCAGGCCTGTACTGAAACCCAGTCACCCCTGATCCTTCAGGTTTCCAAAGGCGCACGCGAATACGCCAACCAGACCCTCCTCCGCTACATGGCTGAGGGCGCTGTTGAATATGCAAAAGAAATCGCACCCGACGGCAAACCCATTCCGATCGTTCTCCACCTCGACCACGGTCCCGATTTTGAAACCTGCAAATCCTGCATTGATTTCGGTTTCTCATCAGTCATGATCGACGGTTCACATTTCTCATACGACGAAAACGTCGCTCTCACCAAAAAAGTTGTCGAATACGCTCACGCTCATGACGTTACCGTCGAAGGCGAACTCGGCGTCCTCGCCGGCAAAGAAGACGATGTCGAAGCTGAAAACCACACCTACACCCGTCCCGAAGAAGTCGAAGACTTCGTCAAGAAAACCGGTGTTGACAGCCTCGCTATCGCTATCGGTACTTCTCACGGTGCTTTCAAATTCAAACCCGGTACCGATCCCAAAATCCGTCTCGACATCCTCGCTGAAATCGAAAAACGCATCCCCGGATTCCCCATCGTTCTCCACGGTTCTTCCAGCGTTCCCCAGGATCTCGTCAAAATCATCAATGAAAACGGCGGTAAACTCAAAGATGCTATCGGTATCGGCGAAGATCAGCTCCGCGAAGCTGCCAAGAGCGCTGTTTGCAAAATCAACATCGACTCTGACGGCCGTCTTGCCATGACCGCTGCAATCCGCAAAGTCTTCATCGAAAAACCCGCAGAATTCGACCCCCGCAAATATCTCGGTCCCGCACGCGAAAGCCTCAAACAGCTTTACATGCGCAAAAACCGCGAAGTTCTCGGTTCTGCCGGTCACGCTTTCGACAAATAAGTCAAACTCCTGCCTTTGCAGGATGCATTTTGATAAATTTTCAAGAGGCTGTTGCAAAACCTCAAAAAAAGGTGAGCAACAGCCTTTTTCTATTGTTTGAGCAGAAAAGAAGAACTATAATAAGTCATGACTGGAGAAAATCATAACTTATTTTACAAGTTTTCAATGTCAGTTGTCCCTTTTCTCAAACGATCGGTTTGAGAAAGAGTGGATTGGATATATATTTTTAAGGAAATAAAAAAAATTCGGAATTGTTTTTATCGGTAACAATAGCAATTCCTCTTAAAAGTTTT
>JAZSRU010000020.1:0-20262 GCA_045538635.1 Victivallaceae bacterium | reverse complement strand
ACGGGGATGGATATCCCCCGCCGGGGTAGCAAGGGGGCGGCGCAAGCCCCCTTGCAATATATGTTTAGTACACAGCCATTCCGTTTATTTCTGTCAGTTGCCGTTTTTTTGGGTTATTTTTCAAAAAAAATAACAAATTCTTCTTGCATTTTTGCAGAAAGTGTTATATAATATCCCTGAAGATTGAAATTTTGAACTTGAATGAGGTGAAAAAATGCGTAAAAATGCATATACTTTAGTTGAAATGCTGGTAGTTGCGGCAGTTATTGCAATTCTTGCCGGAATTCTTTTCGGTGCATCCAATGCGATCCGTGCCCGTAACTCGGAAATAAAAACCCGTGCCATGCTCAAGGAAATTCAAATCGCTCTTGATGAGTGCAAGCGCAAATTCGGATACTATCCAGTTCAGACAACATTGGGTGATTTTGAAGCTGAACTGGTAATTGAAGCAAATGATGACAGCAGTCCTGAATCCGTCGCAAAAAAATATTCCCGTGAATTCAAAAAGGCATGTAATTTTACTTCATTTGAAATTGTGAATGGAATTATTGTTGACGGCTGGGGTGAGCCCTTGCGTTACCGGAGTGACGGAAAAACTTATATCCTTTATTCCAAGGGCAATGACTACAAGGATAATACAACAGAATCTCATGCTGATAATGAAGATAACATTTATGCAGATTAAGGAGTTTGATATGAAAAACAGATTTACATTGGTTGAACTTTTGGTTGTTATAGCGGTGATTGCGATTCTCGCCGGAATTCTGATGCCGGCAATCGGCAAGGTCAGGTCAAGTTCCCGCGAATCCAGTGCGAGGGCTGATGTTATGGCATTGACAACTGCGCTGAAACAGGTCGAAAGTACTTATTCCAGCTTTCGCAAGATACCGGCAAGTTACATAGATGATGACGGTAAAGTAAAGTCCGGATCGGACGGTTATGAGAAAATTCTTGCAGAACTTATTAAACCGAATGATGTTACTCCGACTTTCAATACCCGCAAAATAAGAATGCTTGAAAGCAAGAAACATCCTAAATATACAGATGACAATCTTGGTTGGCTTGATCCGTGGGAAAATGAATATGTTATTTATCTTGATGTTGCCAATAACGGTTATGTTGAACTTAACGGCAAAAAGATTTACAAAAGCATAGTGGTTTTTTCTCTCGGAGAGAATAAGGTTGCTGATACCGGGAACGGAAATAAAGATGACGATATAATTCTGGCTCAATAATTATGAAAAAACACAATTACACACTTATTGAACTTATTGCAGTAGTCGGTATCACCGCTCTGGTGATTGCGATTGCTCTGCCGGGAATAAATTTGATGGTCAACGGCAACAAAGTTGAGCGCGGCGCAAAGCAGCTTTCTGCGGCTATTGCCAAAGCCCGCAGTGAAGCTATCGTTACAAATCGCAAAGTCGCTTTGCTGCTGCCGGGAAACAGCAGTAATATCAAAACACAATATATCAACAGTTCGTATGCAATAGTGGTACTCAAAAAAGGTGATGATACCGATTTTGACCCTGAAAAAAATAATGATTTCAAATGGGAGCGTCTGCCGGGAAAAACTTTTTTTACAGTTTATAATGGTACATTTACTGCCGGAACAACGGAATTTTTTGATCAGACAAATTTGAAAAAAGAAAATCTTTCCAATGTTTCTGATTGGAGCAGAAAAGTTGTTTTGAATGGAAGTGGTTCCAGATTTGGTCAGGTTTTGAAAAACAGCGGAAATACTTTTGCAATTCCAATGCTGATATTCAATCCGGATGGAACGGTTCAGACAAACAATGATTTGTACTTTTTTATCACTGAAGGACTTATCGGCAGCGCGAGTGGTACAGTTATGCCCGGAGGTAAAAAGGATAACGAGCGTCCTGATGGAGCGATCGGATTTAAAGTGAATAAATTTACAGGGAGAATAAAGTATCATGAAACTCTCTAAAAATTATTTTAATATGGTTGAAATCGTCCTCGCATTGGCGGTAGTTTCAATTGCCATCGTTTCTCTGATGGGGATGCTGCCGGTTGCCTTGCGCGCCAGCAAAAATGCAGTTGCCGATAATTCTGTTGCCGCAACTGTTGAGGTTATGAAAGGTTTTATTGACAAAGAATACAGGACCAGAGATTTTATTGCATTCCAGAATCAATTCAGATCCGCGGCAAATAAATATGCACAGACTGATGATACTGTTGTATCCTACGGTGCTTCATCCGAAAAATTTCCGGCGGCATCACATTTGCAGAATTATGCATTTCAGATAACCAATGGCGGGGCAGGGGCATATAAAGTTGAATTTTTCTCCGGAGAATTTGTTTCCGGTGCATTTACAACGACAGACTTTGATGCTGATGTGCGGGTTTGGCACGATGTGCTGGACAGCCAAATTTATATTCCGGCGGATCCGACAGTTACAAATTGCCTTTTTGAAGGTGATACAACTACCAACGGGGCTTCAAGAAAAATCGGCAAGGAAGTAGGATGCACTTTTTATATTGAAGTCAGCTGGCCCGCAGGTGTCAAATATGCCAATCAGGAACACAGACTTTACAAGTTTGATTATTTTGCAAGGTGAGGTGAAATATGAAGAAAAAATTGAAAAAACTTAATTTCACCCTGGTCGAAATTACTGTCGCTTTCGGCGTATTGGCAATTCTGATCATGTTTCTCATGCAGTTTCTCAATACGGCGCAGACATCATGGACTTTTGCCGAGAAGAGGGCGCGTGCCTATGCAGACAGCCGTGCGGCGCTTGATTTTATTGAGCGCGGTTTGATGAGTTCGGACCGCAGAAGCGAAAGAGCATCAATCAATACTGGAACTTCATTGAGTTACACAGGCACATTGCCGTATGGTGACGGCAATTATAAAGATAGTATTACGATCAGTTTGAGCGACGGTGTTTTGCAGTTCAACGGTGAGGATTTTGTTGAAAATGTTGCGTATTTTTACTGCGCCAAAGTGGAGAATAATTCATATTTGGTGCGTATTGATATTTTCGGCAGCGATGAAGATTATGCAGTCTGGCACGATGAAAGTAACGCGACCAAAAAGAATGCATACAAAGCTCAGCATGGATTCACATTCATACGCTTGATAAATTTGCAGTAAGTTTGATTTACTCTGCGGAAGGAGTACAATATGAAATATAATGAAAAAGAAAAAGGTGTGGCTCTGCTGTTGGCTCTCGGGTTTGCGGCATTGCTTCTCGTTTTGATAATGGGGTTTGCGACCAACGCTCTCATCGAACGCAAGGTCGCGTCAAACAACGGAGATAAAACACAGGCTCGCTCGCTCGCCATGAGTGCCGTCAATCGTGCCATTGTTGCCATGCAGTATCATATGGTGTTTCAGTCTGCGAATAATTATGATACCGGAGTAAACCGTTTTGATAATATCGTCAGCAAAAGTGACAGCAGTGATTCTGCGATAGCTGATGCTGATCTTGAGGGGATTTTCAAAAAAATAAACAATGATACTTATCTTTTTGAATATCGCAGGGATTTTCCGGTTTATGAGTATCCGAAACTTGCGGCCCGCGATTACAATTACAACGGCGAAACTAAAACTGCCGCTTTCAATCGCCGTCGTGTACCGCAGTGGCAGTATGTGAAAAATTCGGGTGATACGGAAATTATCGGCAGATTTATGTATGCAGCTCTGCCCGACCTCGGCAGGGGTTACAAAAAGGCAGCTGAGGCGTTTGATTATACGAACAAAGTCCGTGTCGGGCGTTCTGTTTCTGAATTTGATATAGTGCAAATCCGTGCCGATTTGGCAGGAGTTGATTTTAAACATCCGGCAAAATGGTTCGAGGATAATAAGCCGACGACAATGACCAATGATTTCAAGAATAAAGCATTTACGCTTTTCAATACCATTGAGTTTGATTCAGATATTTCTGCTGCTCCGACTCTGCGCAACAAAAAGTTCCGTAATGCAGACGGCACTTTTACTCAGGATATGGTAAATGTTTTCTCGATGCCGCAGACAGTTGATGCTCTTTTTGCCGCCGTACCTTATCTCAATGAAATCGAATCCGGCGATAAAACAGATTTGGAAAAACAGATTGCCGCCAACTTGATCATGGCATTTAATCCGCCGTCAGAAAATGCTTTTACTGATAATTCCAATAACCCGACTTTTATGGGCAACGGACGCACTCCTTATCTCAATGAAATCGAACTTCTCCTTGATGGACTCAAAGCCGATGTCAAAGTAACTTATACCAAGGATACTGATGGCAACATCATCAAACGCACTCATGAGATTACTCCGAAAATCACTGCTCACATGTCGGCTGAATTGTATGACCCGTACAAAGCATACGGTACTGCATCGTATGCTGTAAAAAGTGATTCAGGAATCAAAATTGAATTGAGTGTGAAAGATACAAAAAAAGAGTTTGAAATGCCGGAAATGCCGGAAGCATCTTTGACAGATTCATTCTATCATACATTGAGCGTGGACAGCACCTTTGTCGGTGACAAAGTAACGATTGATGATGTTACTGCTCCTTACACGATCGTTGCCAAAATCAAATATCTGCCGAAAGCATGGAAACTTACGAAGGGGACAAATGTTATTGATTTTGCCAATATCCTTGCCGCAGATGAAGATAATCCTGCTGATACTGTTTACTTTACATCAGAATTGACAATCAGTAATTCTCTCGGCGAGGGAGATCATACCCAAGATCTCGACAGCAGTAAATATATTTCATTTCAGGTAAAAGATGCCCGCGTGAATTTGAAAAATGACCAGTGGAACCGCTCCGTACCGGCTTCCACTAATATCGGTTTCAGAAATATTGCCTGTATCAGCGGCGATTCTGACGGTGATGGGGCTGATGATCAGAACGGTGTTGAAATCGCAGCGCATTTCCCGGATGTTTCAACTGCTGAAAATAAGGCAAAAGTTTCTCTGGCTGACCTCGCCTTTATTTCACGCGGCGTTGCCGGCAAAACTTTGGATATTCTCCATATCCCGTCCGGCGGAGCTGATACTCTGAATGATAAAAAACTGCTTGACCAGCTGACAACTTATGATACGGCAAGTGAAAGTGATCCGCAGCTCATTGATATCAACAGCCGCAGCGTTTATCTCTGGCGCGGTCTTTTGAGTAATATCAAAGACAGCGCAGACAATGTTGTTTTTTCTGATCCGACAGCGATTGCTGAAAAAATTTCAGCGGCAATGGCGACTTTCGGTCCTTTGAGAGACCGTTCGGATTTTGTAAAAATCCTGACAGAAGCTGATTCTTCGCTTGCTGCTGATAAAAAGCAGTCTGTTGTCGGTAAAATCCTCTCTATCTGCAAGGTTGAGGATTATCCGGAATACGCACATCTAATCGTTGTTGCCCAGACAGTTAAAGATAATCAGGGCCTCGGAACACCTGGAACTTTTGACAGCAATGATGAAATAACTTCCGAAGTCCGCTATCTCGTCCGTCTGCACCGCAAGCCGGACAACAAAATGGAAATTGTCTGGATGGAAGAACTTCCGGAATAATGAAGAATGGAAAATTAAGAATTTGTGGTGGCGCATCTTGTTATCTTGATAGATGCCATGACTGAACTTACGCATATTTTTTTCAACTCTCTCAAAAATTCTCATATCTTACTTTCTTTCCGTGAAAGAAAGTAAGCAAAGAAAACGGTTCACTATTTGTGCAGTTGAGTTATGCTTTGCCCGATGTAGTTACAGCGCCTGCGCTGCGCTTCGGCTTATATGAGGCGTTTTAAAGCGGTTTCACCGCACGCCTCATCGCTCCGGTCATGTTCGGCTGTGACACAAAGCCTTTTGTGTCACTTACTTCACTGACGCTCGTACACCGCCTCACTGCCTGCGCGGGCTATCCGCCCTATTGTTACTCCGAGAGGACTGATAGATTAGGCAAAAAGATGCGTTGCATCCGCCGTTTTGTTATGCGCTTCGTGCGGTATCTTTTTGTCTGCTAAACACATTTAGATTTGCATTGCGCTGGTATAAAGTACACTTTTCTTTTTTGAAAAGGATGGGTTTAAGGGAAGGAAAAACCTTTTTTCTTTTAATCAAGAAAAAAGTTTTTCCTTCCCTTAAAAAAATATCTCCATAACTTTTTTAAATTCATGCTTTTTCGCAAAATTTTCGCAAAATGACTTGATTTTTGAGGATTATGGAGTATATTAAAGAATCGTTCAAGAAATGAAAATATTAACCATACAAAAAGGAGAATATTTGTAAGAAGCTTTTGAATGAAGATGATTGATTTTTTGTGATTTTTGATAGCGGCCGGGGGAGGGCGTGGATGCTTTTTCCGCAGGAGCAAAAAAATTCCGCATCTGACATATCTTCAACAGAATATTTTGTTTTGCAGAGTTTTCTGTTCAGGATATGTCAAAAATCCAAAAAAGCCAATTTTTTTCATTTATCAGAAAAAAACATTTTTTCAGCAGTTTGTTGAAGCTTAATACGGTTTTATCAATCATCACGCTGAGGAAAAGGTGCGATGATTTTTTGAACTTGATTCTGTTTTTCAGCAGACCTTTTGCTTTTAATCTGGATTTTTTCATCCGGCTCTGCCGTTTGTTTTTTGCTTTTATTCCCGCTCAACCAAGAAAGAAAGGTCTTCTTATGACTACAGAAAAGAAATTTGTCTATTTCTTCGGTGCCGGTGCATCCGAAGGCAACGTTCAAATGCGCGACCTCCTCGGCGGTAAGGGCGCAAACCTCGCTGACATGGCTTCTCTCGGTTTGCCTGTCCCTCCCGGTTTCACCATCACCACCGAAGCATGCGCTGAATACGGCGTCATCGGTAAAGAAAAACTTTTTGAAAAAATCGCCCCCCAGATCAATGCCGCTCTCAAACGCCTCGAAGAGGCTACCGGCAAAACTTTCGGTAAAGGTCCCCAGCCCTTGCTCGTTTCTGTCCGTTCCGGTGCTGCCGCTTCCATGCCCGGTATGATGGATACCATTCTCAACCTCGGTTTGAATGATGAAACCTGTCAGGCTATGATTGCTCTCACCGGCAATGAACGTTTCGTTCTCGACTCATACCGCCGTTTTATCCAGATGTTCTCCGATGTCGTTCTGCATGTCAATTTTGACGAATTTGAACACGCTCTCGAAGCTGCCAAAAAAGCCAAGAATGTCAAACTCGATACCGACCTCGATGCCAATGACCTCCGCGCTTTGATCGTTGAATACAAGAAAATCGTCAAAAACGCTATCGGTGAAGATTTCCCGTCAGATCCTATGGTACAGCTTTATCGCGGCGCACAGGCTGTTTTTGATTCATGGGACAACCCCCGTGCTATCCGTTACCGTCAGCTCAATGATATCCGCGGTCTGCTCGGTACTGCTGTCAACATCCAGTCCATGGTGTTCGGTAACTCCGGAGAAAATTCAGCTACCGGTGTTGCTTTTACCCGCGACCCCTCGACAGGTGATAATGAGTTCTTCTATGGTGAATTCCTCATCAACGCTCAGGGCGAAGACGTCGTTGCCGGTATCCGTACTCCCCAGCAGATCACCATCAAAGGTTCCCGCAAATGGGCCGCTTCACAGGGCGTTTCAGAAGAAGTCCGCGCTGCTAAATATCCCTCTCTCGAAGAAGCCATGCCTGCTTGCTTCAAACAGCTTGATGATATCCGTATCAAACTTGAAAATCATTACAAAGATATGCAGGACCTCGAATTTACCATTGAAAACGGTAAACTCTATATGCTCCAGACCCGTAACGGCAAACGCACCGCTGCTGCCGCTGTCAAAATCGCTATCGACCTTGTCAATGAAGGACTTATCGATGAAAAGACTGCCGTTTTGCGCGTAGAACCCCAGCAGCTCGATCAGCTGCTCCATCCGGTTTTCGTTAAATCCGCAGAAGCCAAGGCTGAAAAACTCTGCGTCGGTCTGCCCGCCAGTCCCGGTGCTGCTACCGGCCAGGTCGTTTTCTCTGCTGAAGATGCAGAACGCTGGGCAGATGCCGGTCATCAGGTTATCCTCTGCCGTATCGAAACCAGCCCCGAAGATATTGGCGGTATGCATGTTGCACAGGGTATTCTCACCACACGCGGCGGTATGACTTCTCACGCTGCTGTTGTTGCCCGCGGTATGGGCCGCTGCTGCGTTGCCGGCTGCGGTGATATCGAAATCGACTACGAAGCAAAAACTTTCATCATCAACGGCAAAGTTGTCAAAGAAGGTGATTACATTTCTCTCAATGGTTCAACCGGTGCTGTTTATCTCGGAAAAGTCGAAACTGTCGCTCCCGAACTGTCCGGTCCCTTCGGCGATATCATGAAGCTTGCTGACAAATACCGTAAACTCGGCGTCCGTACCAATGCTGATACTCCCCACGATACTGAAGTCGCTGTCAAATTCGGCGCAGAAGGTATCGGCCTCTGCCGTACTGAACACATGTTCTTTGAAGGCGATCGTGTCAAGGCTTTCCGCCGCATGATCCTCGTTTGCGAACGCGTCAAACGCATCAAAGAAGCTATGGAAGTCCGCAGTGTCAATGAACTTCTTGGCAAAATCACTCCCGCTGATGAAGGTTATGATGATGTTATGCAGTTCAAATCAGCCCTCGAAACTCTGCTTCCTCTGCAGAGAGGCGACTTTGAAGCTATGTTCAAAGCTCTTGACGGCCGTCCCTGCATCATCCGCTTCCTCGATCCCCCGCTGCATGAATTTCTGCCCCACGATGAAAAAGGTCAGGCTGAAGTCGCAGCTGAACTCGGTACTACCGTTGAAAAGATCCGCAACGTCGTTTCTTCTCTTCACGAAATGAACCCCATGCTCGGTCATCGCGGCTGCCGTCTCGGTATGTCTTATCCCGCAGTTACCGCCATGCAGGCCCGCGCTGTTGCAGAAGCTGCCGCAGCTGTTAAAGGTTCAAAACCCGAAATCATGATCCCGCTCGTCGGTAATGTCAAAGAGCTTGAAGCTCAGAAGAAAGTCGTTCTCCAGGCTATCGCTGATGTCGAAAAAGAACAGAATGTCAAACTTGATATCAAGATCGGTACCATGATCGAAGTTCCCCGCGCAGCTGTTACCGCTGACAAGATCGCAACCGAAGCTGAATTTTTCTCATTCGGTACCAACGACCTGGCCCAGATGGGTTGCGGTTTCTCACGCGACGATGCCGGTAAATTCCTCGGTGATTATGTCAAATGGGGTATTTATGATTACGATCCTTTCCAGGTTCTCGATACCGAAGGTGTCGGCGAACTCGTCCGTATCGCTGTCGGCAAAGGCCGTGCAACCCGTCCCAATATCGTTCTCGGTATCTGCGGTGAACACGGCGGTGAACCCAAAACTGTCGCTTTCTGCCATGAAGTCGGCTTGAACTATGTTTCCTGCAGCCCGTTCCGCGTGCCTATCGCCCGCCTCGCTGCCGCTCAAGCTGCACTCCGCGCTGAGAAGTAAGTTGTAAATAGATTGGCGGTTTTTGCGGGGAGGAAGAAAAAACCTTTTCAGGAAAGGTTCTTTTCTTCCTCCCCGCACCCCTCCGTCTTTTTCCAAACCTTTTCAAATATAATTCAAAAGTCCTGTCATAAACGGCAGGACTTTTTTTATTTAGCTCTGTCGTAATTGGCATGGCTTTTTATTTGTTTGAATTGGAGCAGGATAAATGAGTCAGTAAATAAAAAAGCGGGTTCCGCTGCTGTTGAAAGATTTGTTGGAATAAAGGAAAAATATAAAAAAATTTTTAAAAGATTTGCAATATAGTAAATATTGTTGTATATTACAACATGACATAGTACGGATTACGTCATGTTGTTTGAGGTTGTTTTTCATTGTTAATTCCTTTTTTTGTGTGTGTTTGCATAGTCACGAATATTCCTATAATCCGTATTATCGGAAGTTTCACACTCATCGAACTTCTCGTCGTAATCGCCATCATCGCAATCCTTGCTGGTATGCTGCTGCCGGCATTAAACCGTTCCAGAGAGCAATCTCGTGTGGCTAAATGTGCTGCAAATCTGAAAACGCTCGGGACTGCAATGATTCTTTATGCTGATGATTATGACGGCGACATTTACGGCGTATCTCACAAATTCAACGGCGGTGTTGATAAATCACCTAATATGGATACTAATCTTTTTGAATATACCAAAACTAAAAATGTTTTTGTCTGCCCCAGTGACAATGTAGGGCGAAACGGAAAAGGCGAAAAAGCAACTGCTTCGTATGCAGTATCTTATGTTTATTCAACGGCTTATCCTTCTATGCAATTGAAATTGCATCGTTTCACCAAACCGAGCAGTGTTATGTATTTGATGGATGGATTTCATTCATGGCGTAATTTCGGTAACGGCAATAACAGTATTGTCAAATATGACTCAGGTGCTTATTTGAATGAAAGCAGAAAATCTTTTTATGCTCCGCATCATAATAATACAGGCAGTAATTTGCTTTGTTTTGACGGTCATGTAAAATATTACAAGTACAAAGAAGCCGGAATTAATCTTATGTTCCCTGAAAATACAACTATTACTAATTACTATACTCCGTAATTTTAAGGATAGAAGTTGTATGAAAAAATTTATTATATTGACGGTAATTTTTTTTGCCGCGGTGCTTTGTGCTCAAAATTTGATAAAAAACGGTGGATTTCAGGAAAAAAATCCTGACGGGTCTATCAAAAACTGGACGATTTATCCGAAAGTCCTCAAGGGTGGTGTTGAGGTCGGAATTGACACTACCAACAGCCGTAGCGGCGGTCAGTCGGTTCGCATTTACAATCCGCGTGACATTTATTACACTCGTGTTGATCAGCTCCGTATTCCATGCAAACCGCATACCAATTATATCGTAAGAGCTTATGCAAAATGTCAGGATATAAATTCAAGTCGCAAAGGCGGCGCAAGAATTTTTGTCGGTCCCGCCAAATTTGAATATCCGATAGTGCAATTCGGACCACAATTTTTGCAGATACAGAAAAAACTTCAATATCCATACAGTTTCAACTGGACAAAATTTGAAAGTACGGTTTTCAATTCAGGTAAATATTCTGAACTCAGCATAACATTGTATCTCCGCAATGCTTCAGGTACGATTTGGTTTGATGATATTGAACTTGTTGAATATACTCCTGATATTGAAAAAAATCGCAAAGCTGAAATCGCCCGTACTCTTATCAACAACAATATAAATACGGTTGAAAGACTTGCTCCGGTATTAAAAAAAGATTTGGATGCCTTACGGAAAAAAACAGCTTCATACATGCCGGAAAAACGCAACCCGAAACTTGGAATGCCGTTTTTTGCTATTGACCGTGAACTCGGAGTTATTTTCAGTTCTTATCTGCAGAAAAAATTTCCGCAGCAGAAAATTGTTGTTTCTGCAGTTGCTGACCCGTTGAAAAGCGTCAGTGCTTTTACGCTTCCTGTCAAATCTTCAGACAAAATTATTGTAAACGGTTTAAAAAATGAAGTTGAAATTTTTGCTCTTAACCTTGTAAATGTCAGCGCAAAAGAGGAAAAAGTAAATCTCAAAATACCGCAGAATATGGAAATTATTCCGCGTCTGGCTGTACATATTGAAACTGACCGTAAAACGGCTGTAGATGATGCTCTTGTTCGTATCAAGCCCGACACAGACGGAAATTTATCAGTTTCAGTTCCTGCCGGTATGACCAAACAGCTTTTTTTCAATGTCAGATTGCGAAAATCATGTTCGGGTGTGCTTGCAATCGGAGATAAAAAAATTACTGTAAACTGCAAAGTTTCAGCAATTGAATTGCCATCGGAATTACCGTTAACGCTTTTCGGCTATGCTTATCCTGACAGATTCAGTTTTATGAAACATATTGACAAAACACGCAAGTTCCGTAATGAAATGCACAACAATTTAGCGCATCCGTATCAATTTTCCGCTCCGCTGCCTGTTTTTGACAAAGACAATAAATTCTGTCCGGAAAAAATGAACTGGAAGAAAATGGATTTGCTTTTGTCAATGACTAAAGCACCGCAGAATGTTTTGATTGTGCTTGCTGTTCACAGTCCAGCTCATACCAAACTGTCAATCGGAACAGACAAAGGCAAACCGATTGCTCTTCATTCTCCCGAATGGAACCGCCGTATAACTCTCTGGCTTCAAGCTATGGTCAAAGGTTTTGCTGAACGGGGTATCGGTTATGACCGTTTCGGAGTTATTCTTTTGGATGAACCGAGTGAAGAAAAAATGCCGTATTTGAAAAAATTGTCAGCTGTCGTCCGCAAGGCTGACCCGAAAATCCGTATTTATAATAATTTCAACAGCAATATTCCTCCGAAACGGGTGAGTGAATTTATTTCCATGTTTGATATTATTTCTCCTCATATTACGGAAATGACACCGCAGAATATGGCAATTCTTAAAAAATCCGGTAAAGAAATCTGGGCTTATCATGTACAAAACCGTTCTTATCCACCGGAACAGATGCGTGACATTTTTTATAATTTACGCAAGGAAAATATCAAAGGATTTTCATATTGGTGTTTTTATGATAATAATCCGGACTGGACTCCTGCCGGAGAGCAGTGTTACAGCGTAGTTTATCGCGGTGATGCTGACGAATGGATTCCCTCCAAACGCAGTGAAGCTATCCGTGAAGGAATGGAGATTTATACATTGCTTACGCTTTTGAAAGAAAAAAATCCCGCAGTTTACAGTAATATTTGTAAAAAAATCGGGACAATCTCTCATGCAGAATTGCGTGAGACTGCTTTGAATAATTTATAATGACAGAGATTAAAAAAATGGATTTTACAGTAAAAGAAAAAACAGGAAAAGCAATTCAAATTGAAATTGATAGAGCTTTTGCCGCCGGAGGCGGTAGAGTCGTGCTTGAACAGGGGGTTTATACAAGCGGAACTCTTTATCTAAAAAGCAATGTTGAATTGCATATTCCGGCAGGGGCTGTTCTGCAGGGATATTCCGACCCGTATAAATATGATGATTTCAAACATGATTTGATGCCGACTGCCCCGGAAAAGAGCCGCAAGGTTTTTATTACTGCCGCCGATGCAGAAAACATTGCAA
Organism: Victivallaceae bacterium; assembly: GCA_045538635.1. Taxonomy (GTDB): domain Bacteria; phylum Verrucomicrobiota; class Lentisphaeria; order Victivallales; family Victivallaceae; genus RGIG5270. The sequence goes on along the minus strand of JAZSRU010000020.1, from coordinate 7,244 downwards.
TTACCGGAAACGGAGAAATAAACGGGCAGGGACCTGAATTTTATGACAGAAATGTTCCAGTCGGAAGTTTTTTTAAAAAACCTCTTCATCCCCGTCCGCGTATGGTGCAGTTTTTTAATTGCCGTAATGTGACTTTGAACGGTACAAATTTTATTGATTCCCCGGGCTGGACAATTTGGATGATTTGTTGTCAGAATGTTTATGTCTCAAAAATCAGAATCGATGGACATCAGCAAATGATAAATAATGACGGTTTTGATATTGACGGCTGTAAGAATGTTGTCATCAGTGACAGTTTCTTCAAAACAGGTGATGACTGTCTTGTTCTGCGTGCCATGAGGCATTTGCCTGACAGAGAGTATATTTGTGAAAATGTTACTGTCAATAACTGCATACTTGACAGTCCGTGTCAGGGAATACGTATAAGTTGTCCAAGTGATGATATTGTGCGGCACTGCCGTTTCAGTAATATAACTTTTCGCGGCAGAGGCACGGCAATACTTTCGTATCATCCTGAATATTATCTTCACAGAAATTGTTCGGGTTATGCTAAAGTTGAAGACTTGAGTTTTTATAATTTTGATATTGAAGCCAATGGATTTGCCATATATTTCAAATGTGAAAAAAATGTCAATATCCGCAGTATGGAACGGATTGAATTCAATAATTTCAGAATTAAATCGCATCAGGGTATCGTTTTGCATGCTAATGAAAAAGCATTATTCAATAAAATAAAATTGAATAATATCTCTGCTGAAGTTGCAGTAGTAAATCCGCTTCAGATTGAATTTGTAAATAATCTGAAAATAAATAATGTGGATTTTGAAAAATAAAATTATCTTTAAAGTCCTGTCATAAACGGCAGGACTTTTTTTTTATTGAATAAATGTTATAAGTTTGACGAGCGCGTCAGCACCGTGAGAGTTGGCACCGGAACAGGGCAAAACTGTATAAAATGGGATGATTGAGATGTTTGGGGATTTTGAGAAAAAGTACAGCTGACTGCACTGCAGTCAAACAAAAATCTGCGGAGCTGATGTCCCGACCGGACTCATGTACTACACTCTTTTCACGCGTCAGCGCATATATCAACCCCGCCGCCCGCATTGCGGCTGCTTGTCCCGCCATAGCCTTCGGCGACGGCGGATGCCGTGTAACAAAATGGGGATGGACATCCCCCAAAATTCCCAAAACTCCCAAAGTTCTCACATCGCCCGCCTCCACCCAGCCGCCCGCATTGCGGCTGCTTGTCCCGCCATAGCCTTCGGCGACGGCGGATGCCGTGTAACAAAATTGGGAGGCGGCAGAGTTTTTTTCTTATGTGGATTAAATATTTTTGATGATATTTTTAATTTGTTTATACTGTTTTGCTTTTTCTTTGAAATTTTTGTGTATTTTTCCGAAAGTGATATTTCTGATGATTTTATAAAAGTAATATGTAGAAAGATATTTATTTTTATTTTTTACATATTTGAGGAGCAGTTTATTGTTATTTTCATTCAACTGCTGCTGGATTAGAACAAAATTTTCAAAACTTTTATCAATTACTTTTTCTTTGGGAGTTTCGATAGCGTTTTTCATCCATAATTCAGCTTTTAAAACTTCCTGTTCGATTTTTTTATTGATACTGTTCCAATCCCGTTTCATCAATATTTTATCTTCGCTCAAATAATCGAATTTACTTATTGAGTTATTTTCAATATCCAAAACTCTGAACAGAGATTCAAAACGGCTTTGAGAGGATGCGTTTTTTATTTGGATAAAAGGTCTGTTGAAAATGATAGAAAAAACAATTGCATGATATGAATCACTGATTACGAATTCTGCGTTTTTCAGAAAAGCCAGCCATTCTTCGACCGGAGTTTTTAAATTGAATTTCATTTCTTTGATTGGGTAATTCAGTTTTTCAGAAATCGTATTCAAATATTTTCTGTACCATTTTTCCTTCCTGTAATACGGGAGGACATAACATGCGATATATTTTTCTTTTGCTTCATAATTTTGAGTCATATCATTGAGCAATGTTTTAGGAATATGAAATGCGCCATCTATCAATTGGGCAGCATTGGTTACTCCAAATTCATTTTTCAAAATATCGATACCGTCATCTTCTCTTATGGAAATTGCATCAAACTGCTTAATGAAATGGCTGAAAATGAATTTATTTTTTTGCTCTCCTTTGAATTCAGCTTCTCCAAAACTTGCGGCATAAGAAATTTTTTTGTTTTCATTGCAAACAAAGTCTAAAAAATAGATACTATTTGTAACATTTGTACAATGTGATTTTATTATTGCAGAGTTCCAAATTTGATCTGGACCGGCTATAAAAATATCTGCATTATTATTAAGTTCACAAAAATCTTCAAAATTATTAACTTTTGTAGTTAAAATAAAGTATTTATTTGTGAATTTTGCTGTAAAACTGTTTTTATATTTATTTTCAAAGCTGGTTTTAGGAAAATAATTAATAACTTTGCAACTTTTACCTAACTTTTCCATTAAACATTTTACGCCATGACAGGTTAGAATAGCTCCATAATTGGAACATGACCAAAAATTTAATATCATACAGTCGCATTTGTTATTTACTTCTGTTGTCATAATTTATTTCCTCTATAATGTTATAAATTATTTTTAACCTTACAAGAGTAAGCTTTTAAATATGAATTTAAATAATTTTTGATTAGTAATACTATCTCATATTTTACTTTGGGTAAAATATCTCTTCCGAGCATTAATCGTCTTGGTAGTTTTTTATTTTCAACAGTATTTATAATATGTTTAATTGCAATTTCTTTATTATTTTGACAAGGTTTATATTTAGCTGCTATCCATTTTAAACCTTTGTATTCATCGATTTCAGAATATCCTTTTTTTTCATTTTTACCGATTTCCGTCCCCGCAAAATAGCTTAATTCAATAGCCATAATTCTACAAAAGCTATTGGTTTCTTGCCATAATGCTCCGGTTAAACCTTCAAGGGCATGTTTAGAGGAACAATAGGCGCTACCGTATGCGCGAGGCATTATGCCACATTCAGAAGTATTGTTGATGATGGTCCCATTTTTATGTTTTCTAAAATGAGGCACTATTACGCGAATTATGTTATAAGCCCCCCAGAAATTAATTTCCATTACTTGTCGCATTTTTTCTGGTGTTTCTTCTTCTATTGTCCCATAAGAAGATATTCCTGCATTATTAGATAGAACATCAATTTTTCCAAATTTATTTATTCCTTCTCGGACTGCATTAGAAACATCTTCTGGGTTAGAAATATCACATTGTATATAATGTAAATTTTCATGAGTAAAATCTAAATGTCTTCTTGAAATTGCTATAACATTATATCCTCTGGCAAGAAGTTGTCTGCATAATTCTTTCCCAATTCCACTTGAAGCTCCTGTTACAAGCCAAGTTTTGATTTTATCTTTTGATATTTTTTTCAAAATTTATCCTCTTATTATTTTTTTTATTTTATAGATTAAGCTTTTTTTGATTACTTTTGCTGGTTTTGAATTTTTTCTATATGCATTTAATGCATTTTGTTCATCTTCATTTTTTGTAAATATTTCGAATATTACAGGTTTCTCAAAATCTTTTGAACAAAAATCTTGTATTTGAATTTCAAAGTCTTTTTTGTTGTCTGCGCTCATATAATGAAAATCACAAGATATGCTCCAATTTTTTACGCCGTTTTTGTAATGTCTTGCTGCTGCAATTAATTTATCCGTCTTTTTTCCTAAATGACGTTCCAAAGCAGGATTTAGTCTAAACTCTTCTCCTCTATTATTGTTGATTACAATTATACGAAGATTTTTGTCTATATCTCTGTTGCCTAAAATATTCATATCGTAAAAGAAAGCTAAATCTCCGATAAGGCAAAACACTTTTTTATTTTTATTTGCTAGAGATTGTCCTACAGATGTAGAAAGTGCTCCATCTATACCAAAGCCACCAACATTACAGTTTATATCAATAGAACTGTCTAAATGAAAGAAATTAGTAGATCTTAATGAATTTAAAATGGCTAAATGTAAAGAAGAATTTTGTGGTATAAAATTACAAAGATTTTTAGCAATAAATAATGTTGAAAATGGTATTTCCGGAAAAATAATGTTATCAATTTTTCTTTTTATATTTGTGTAATAACCACCAATAAGCTTTTCTTTATTATTCATTTTTTCAAAGAAATATTTTTCAGAACAGTTAAAGAATTTTTCGACCGGTTTACTGAATCTGAAAGTAAATTTATTGCTATTTGTTACACGCCAAATTTTTGCATTACCAAATGTTTGTGCTGATGCGTATTCGCCACATACTTTTCCGATATCTATTACAATATCTGGTTTTTGCCAATCTGTGACTAAATTGGCAAGTTGAGATGTTAAAATTTTATTATGACCGTGGTAGTTTGCTGTATGATCACAAATAACTGGAGCATCCCAGTTTAAAGAAAAATTTTCTAGTGCTTTTAGTTCTTGTTCAGAGAATTTATAATGCGATCCAATAAATATCATGATATTTTTATTTTTTAAAAATTCTTTTTGTTGTTCAAAATCAGATTTATAATATTCAAAGCTCCATATATCTGATGGTAAAGTTTTTTGTAAAGATTTAAAATCTAAAAATGCCGGACAGTTTATATTCACAGGTTCTTTTTTGAATTTAGCGGTTGCTATTGCTGCATTTAAATAATCAAGACATTTTCTTTTATCATTAATGTCATTGATTTTAGGTAGTTCTACAAATAAAGATTTTATATCATTTTGGGTTATGCTTCTATCAATAAATTGAGCGGCTAAATTAAATTTATTGCCACCAGTGTTGAAGAATGTGAGGGCAATGATAGGAATATTTTTGTAATATGCATCGGTTAGTGCAGATAAATAATTTCTACTTGCTGTAGCTTCCGTACATGTTATAACAACGGGGTTATTAGTTTCATAAGCGATTCCTGAAGCAACATAGGCAGCACTTCTCTCGTCTACTACTGAATAGCAGTTAAAGAATTCATCATCCTGAACTAGCATATTAAATTTAGCGTTTTGCGTGCCAGGACTTGCAACAATATTTTTTATACCATATTTTTTTAACATAGCTACAACATAATATGTTGTGTCATAATTAAATTTGTTATTAACCATCTTTTAATCCTTATGTATAGATATTTTTATAAAAAGTATTGAAATGACATAATGAGAATATTGTTTTTCAATTGATATTAAATTTTTTAGAAAACATAAAAAATAAAATTGAAATAAATTTGTTGTCCTAAAATAACGTTTAAAACGAGGATAATTGATTTTTTCCTTATATAAACTCATTGTATGATTCTTATCCAGTTTTTTAGCTAATTTATTTAAATCTTTAAATATTATTTTAAAAGATTTCTTGTCTGCTTTTTTTGCATTTTCCATATGAACATTAATTGTCTCCCAATAATATGGCACAAATATATCAAGCAAAGAATGATTACAAGAATTTACTATTATTTTATATGCTTCGTTTTTGTTGTATAAAACATCATTGTAATTTTTTGCATAGTATGGAATGATATTGTTTATTTGTTGTCTGTAATGATATAATCCATGAGATAAAAAAGAAAACGAGGTTGCATTTGCTAATACATTAAAAAAGAACGGGTTATCTTCACAATTTCTCGTTTCTGAGAATCTGGCATTTATTGATGAAATATATTGTTTATTGTATATCGCTCCCCATGCACATGCCATTGTTATGTATATATTTTTATTGTTTTTTAATAAATCCCATGATAGATTATGTCTTGCTGCAAACGAATTTGAAATAATATCATTATCAATGACTAAAGAACTTATTAATTCAATTTCTTTTTTTGTATTATTAAAATGTTCAATAAAAAATTTAAAAAAAACTACATCGTTTTGATTTTTTGATATTTGATTGTAAGCAAGTTCACATGCATCCAGTTCCAGCCAATCATCAGGATCCAGAAACATAATATATTCGCCTGAAGCAATATCTAATGCTTGGTTTCTGGCGTTACCTGGACCTTGATTGGTTTTTTGTTCAAGCAATACAAAACGAGAATCTTTAGACGCATATTCATGTACAATTGAAAAACTATTATCTGGTGTGTAATCGTTTATACATATAATTTCCAAATCTGGTAATGTTTGATTTATAATGCTGTCAAGTGCTTTTTTTATATATTTTTCTACATTATATACCGGTATAATTATACTGATTTTTGCCATTGTATTGAATCTCTTTGGTTGTTAAAAATATTAAACTGTTTTTTTTGTAGCAATTGTCAGGAACCCGAACAGTTTGTATTTTGATAAATTTTCATATTGATAGATTTTAATTATTGTTATACCTATAAATTTATAATAAATTTTTTGCATTAAAATTTTATTGAAATCCAGAAGGATATTGTTTTCTTCTGCATATGATTTCTGTTCATTGATTGCCCAAAGATAGTCTTTTTTGTGTTTGACAGAGGTTGTGTGTATGGTGGATGCCGGATTTACCCGGTAATTGTAATAGGTATCGGGGACTGTGACCATTTTTCCCATTTGATGTAAAATTTTTATCGTCATGGCAATGTCTTCAAAAAAACGGTCAGGCTCAAAATTGAAGTTTAAATCGTTCCATACTGTCCGTTTGTAAATTTTATTCCAGATATAATTATCGCTCGGCAGATTGTCTAAACGGATTTTATCTTGTGCAGTAGTGCAGACAAGTTCTGCTTCATAACTTTTTTTGATGCTCGTTCTGTGCCGTCTGCATCTTTTGAAGCCGGCACTGGCGATATCGCAATTGTTTCTGGCGGCGGCATCATATAATTTTTCAAAATAATCATTATCGACCCAATCATCTGAATCAACAAATCCAATGTATTCGCCCTCTGCCATATTAATTCCGATATTTCTGGCAACAGATTGTCCTTCATTTTGTTTGTCGATTACTGTGATTCTGTTGTCGCATCTTGCATAATCTTTTAACGTAAGCAGAGAATTGTCTGTTGACCCATCGTTGATACAGATAATTTCTATATCTTTTAAGGTTTGGTTGATCAGAGAGTCAAGACATTGATTCAAATACATTTTGACATTGAAAACCGGAACTATTATTGAAACTTTTATTTCGCTCATATTGTTTTTGCTTCCTTTAATATTTATTATTTCATATTTCTTTGAGTTTGTTTTCATATTTTATCTTTCCTGTTCAGGGGTTTTGTATCTATAAATTTCTATCCGCAG
>JAZSRU010000121.1:0-26822 GCA_045538635.1 Victivallaceae bacterium | reverse complement strand
CAAAGAAAAGGTCAAAACAGCCAATCCGAAACTTTACGAAAAATATTGGAAAAACCGCAATATCCCGCCTTACGGGGCTGCGGTGCGGAAAAATATTGCCGATGTGATACTGGAATTTTACGGCATCGCCCGCAATAATCCGGAAATCGCCGATTTTCTCGCCGATCAAATGTGGTATCCCGTCAAAACTCCGCTGCAAATCAAAGATGATTATAAAAAAATGCTCCTGAAAATATCGGAAGGGAAAGAATAAAATATCCTAACAGGTGATTTCATGAAAAAGAAATGGGAATATTTGATTGCGAATTTGGTTTCGCTGGGCTTGTTTGAATTTGCACTTTATGTCGCATTGGCTTGGTATTGGTCAAAATTTCAATGGTCGCCATTCGGGTATGAAACTTGCGGATTGGAATTTCTCTATATTCTATTTTTTGTTTATCCGGCATTTATCATCGGCTTGCTTATCCGTTTGGGATTGCTTTTCCGCTGGAAAGTTCCGTATTGGGCGTGGGGTGTGCCTTTGCTCCTGTGCGGGATCGCTTCCTGCGCCTTCGTAAAATCCCTTGAAATGGGAATTTTCTGCATCGCGACCATGCTCGTTTTGCCAATCGTGGATTTCTTCGGGATAAAAAAATCCATTAGAAAATAAAATATAATCTTGCCAAACACAACGCAGGTGAAGTTCCTCATACCTCAAAATTCAAGCCGTGGCGTATTCAAGCTGTCACCGCTTTTTCTCATCTGATATTTTCACAAACTTCCGGACAATAACTATTATTTATGAACACAAATAAAAAAATCAATCTTTTCTGTCCTGTTCAGCCCATTGATATTTTTTACGGTCCTCTGCGGTGATCTCGCGGATTACACGGGCAGGATTGCCGGCAACAAGAGTATTTGCCGGAACATCCCGGATAACTACTGAGCCTGCCGCAATAACTGCATTGTCACCGATCGTTACCCCGCCGATAATTGTAACTGAACCGCCGATCCAGACATTATTACCGACTGTAACAGGAAAAGCATATTCCCATCCGTCAATGCGGTCCTGCACATCCAGCGGATGTCCTGCTGATAGAATAGAAACATTCGGAGCGATCCATACATTATCTCCGAAGCGGCAGTAATTACCGTCCAGCACAATAAAATTATAGTTGGCAAAAAAGTTTTCACCGACCTCTATTCTGAAGCCGTAATCACATTTAAATGGGGGCAGAATGTTGCAGTTTTTGCCGATTTTACCGAAAATACCGGCGAGAAAATCACGCCGTTCCTTTACTTGAGAGGGGCGAAACTGATTATATTCATGAATTGCATCCTGAATTTTGAAACGGTAAGCTGCCATTTCAGTTGTGCGGTTAGGATTATAAAGAAGTCCGGCTTCAGCTTTTTCCTGTTCAGTCATGCCGCCGGGAACAGGTTTGCACAAAATCGGTTTATTTTTCATAAATTTACTCCAGAGATTTATTTCAAAACAAAAAAATTTTAAAAGTTATTTCAGGCGCGGCGGCAATGCGAAGTCATTTTCTGTGAAACCGTATTGACTCAAGACGGCTTCAGTTCTTTCAAGTCTTGCGACATCGTAGTGTGCGCCATGAAGGTCGCTGCCGTAGGTGAATTTGACGCCTTTTTCGCGCCATTCTGCCAGTTTGCTGATATAATAATTGTAAATTTTTTCATCTCTGATACCGGCGCGGGTGGCGTTTATTTCGATCAGTTTGTTGTTTTCAACTGCCAGTTTGCCGATTTCGTCCCAGTATTCCTGCGGAATCTGATAAAAAACTTCCATCTTTCTGTCGGCGGGATCGCGTGTCACGATAAACCAGCCGCTCCAGAACGGCAGTCCGTCCCACGGATGGGCGATAATGTCGATGAGTTCGTGTTTGAGCATGAAACAGTTCTGATTGAAAAAGTCATCTATCATAGTTTTGGGTTCCTGCTCGGTGTAATTCGGTTTATGCACGCCGCCGATTATGTATTCGATGCCGAGCCGTTCAATATCTTCTTTGCTGATGTCGATTTGCAGCGGGCCGTTGGCGGGGCCGCCGTACATGATTCCGTCGATCGGAGTCATTGTTTGAAACGGGATGCCATTGAGGTTGTATGTAAAGCATGAGGCAAAATCGCGTTTGGCGATTTTTTCACATTCCCATGCGGTGGCGCAGGTGATTTCCAAGCCGAAGTGAAAATGCGGGACTTTGCCGATTTCAAGAAATTCTTTGCGGGCAATTTCGATATCGGGCAGATTGAATCCGGTGTGCAGGTGGTCGGAAATACCGATATGATCAATTCCGGCAGCTCTGCCTTCTTTCAAAATATCTGCGATTTGTGCGCATGCGCTGTCACATGAACAATGCGAGTGGATATGAAAATCGTTTTTAATAATCATGAAAAAACTCCTTTTTTCACAATATACATCAACCCGGTGTTTTTGCCAGTAGGAATCAATTAAATTCAGCAAAAAAACTGCTGCAGAATTTTTGAGAACTCTGCAGCAGTTTTGTAAAAAATCAATCAGATCAGATAAGACCTTCAGCTTCGTCGATGCCGAAGCGTATATTCATACACTGAACAGCCTGGCCGGAAGCACCTTTGGTGAGGTTGTCGATACAGGAAGTAAGGATGACTTTGTTGGTGTGCGGATCGAGGTTGAAGCCGATTTCGCAGGTATTGGTCATAGTTACATATTTGGTATCTGAAGTGCGGCCGGCGGGGAGAACGCGGACGAACTGTTCTTTGCCGTATGCTTCTTCATAGACTTGAGCGATTTTTTCCATTGTGCAGCCGGGCATGGCATCGAGGAGAATGGTTGAATTGATGCCGCGGTTGGTGGGAACGAGGTGGGGAATGAAGTTGATTGCCATATCATCAACTTTGGCGGCGGCTGCCATTTCTTGTTCGATTTCAGGGAGATGGCGGTGGCCGTAAACTTTGTATGCTTTGACGGATTCATTGCATTCGGGGAAGATGTATGCGAGATCGACTTTGCGGCCGGCACCGGTTACACCGGAGCATGAAACGACGGCGATATTTTTGGTGCTGACCAGACCTGCGGCGAGCAGCGGAGCAGTGGGCAGAATGCTGCTGGTGGGATAACATCCGGGGCAGGCGACGAGGTCAGCTTTGGCGATCTGATCGCGATAGCGTTCGGGCAGACCGTAAACAGCTTTTGCGAGGAGTTCTTTTGCGGGGTGTTCTTCACCGTAATATTTTTTGTACTTTTCGGGGCTTTTCAGGCGGAAGTCTGCGCTGATGTCGAAAACTTTGATTCCCTGTTCCAGAAGCGGAATTGCAAATTCGGTGGCAAGGCCGTGGGGCAGGGCGAGGATTGCGGCATCACATTTACCTTTAAGAGAGGCGGCATCGGGCATGACGAAGGTCAAACCGGAATTGGTGAAACGCGGAAAGACGGTACTGATGGGCTGACCGGCATTTTTGCGTGAGGTAATGGCGACAATTTCGCATTGGCGGTGACGGGTGAGGATGCGGAGAAGTTCTTCACCGGCATATCCGGCAGCACCGAAGATAGCGACTTTTACTTTTGACATTTTTCAATCCTTTCTATTTTGGAAATTATATAAATTTGGTTACAAGTTTGATCATGAGTTTTTTGAGGGCACCGTATGGCGCGAAGCGGATGGGGAAATTGAGCATAGTTGATTGGATCAGGATACTTTTGTTGTGAGTGAATGTATCAAATCCGGCTTTGCCGTGGTATGCCCCCATGCCGCTTGGACCGACACCGCCGAAGGGCAGGTGCGGACTTGTGAGGTGCATGATTGTATCGTTTATGCATCCGCCGCCGAAGCTGATTGAATTGAGGAATTTTTTCATGGTGCGGCGGTCTTTGCCGAAGTAGTAGGCAGAAAGTGATTTCGGTCTGCGTGCGATAAGCGGCAGTATTTCATCGACAGAATCAATGGTTATAACCGGGAGGATCGGGCCGAAGATTTCATTTTCCATGATTGGATCGGTCCAATGGATATCTTCAACAATGGTCGGAGAAATATAAAGAGAATCGGGGTTGCGTTCTCCGCCGGTAACGAGTTTGCCGAAGTTTATCAGTTTTGCCAGCCGTTCATAGTGGAAAGCATTGATAATGCGGGCATAATCCGGACTTTCCTCCGGAATTTCCCCGAATGCTTTAAAAACTTCTTTGCGCATGATATTCATGAATTTCTGCTGAATATCTTTGTGTACGAGCAGGTAATCGGGTGCGGCACAGGTCTGACCGGCATTCATGAATTTGCCCCAGACAATGCGCTGTGCGGCAAGGCGGAGATTTGCATTTCTGTCCACGATACAGGGATTTTTGCCGCCGAGTTCGAGGGTGGTCGGGGTAAGATTTTTTGCTGCGGCTTCGGCAACGGTTCTGCCCATGCGGATTCCGCCGGTGAAAAAGATATAATCCCATTTTTCTTCCAGCAGTTCTTCAATTTTGTCATCGGATGCCACATGGATGTGTTTGCATTGCAGACAATCGTTGATGATGTAAGTCAATATTCTGGTAGTTGCCGGGGCGATGGGGGACATTTTGAGAACGATACTGTTGCCGGCGGCGATGGCGGCGGCGAGCGGATCAATACTCAAAAGCAGCGGATAGTTCCAAGTGCTGATGATGAGTACATTGCCGTAAGGTTCTTTGATGATTTTTCCTCTGCCGCCGAAATTGGCAATGGATGCACTTGCGTAACGCGGAGCTGCGAAACGGCGGAGATTTTTTATCAGAAAGCGTATAGAAGTTATGAGCGGTATAAATTCGCTGATTGCAGTTTCATTTTCTGATTTATGCAAATCTTCATAAAGAGCGGAAAAGATTTTTTCGCGGTTTTCTTTCAGGATTCGCACCAGTTTGATGAGGATTGCTTTGCGTTCAGCGACGCTCATACGCGTACCGCTTTCAAAAAACAATCTTTCCTGCTCGATAAATTTTGAGGTTTCAGTCATTTTGACTCTCCATATTGATATAAATCCGTTTGACCCGCGGGCCGATTGCACACAAAAGGTCGTGCGGATGAGTTTTCTTTGCATTTGCCCATTCCACGACAGGGATGAATGCATCCTGCTGTCTGCCGAAAAGTACAACTTCATCACCGATCGCGGCTTCCGGTGCATCATCCAGCAGAATTGTTGTATAATCCATTGAAATCCTGCCGACTATCGGAACTGATTTGCCGCAGACAAGCACTCTGCCGCAATTGCTCAAAGCGAGCGGGATGCCGTCGGCATAACCGGCGGCAATAGTTCCGACTCTGGATTTTTTTTCGAGAGTATGCAGACGGTTGTAACCGATAGACGAACCTGCAGGAAGCTCCCTTACTGCAATCAGTTTGGCGGTAAAACGGGCAATTTCCTCCAGCTGCAGATCATCTTGAGTTTCTGTGTAGCCATACATATTGATTCCGCAGCGGACAATATTGAACGGTGCAGAAAAGCTCTCCGGATAATTGGAAATACCATTGCTTGCGGCAATATAAACATGAGGGGGGGTAAAGCCTGCCGTTTTGAGTTTGGTCAGCAGAGATTCAAGTTTGCTTATCTGATTTACAGTATAATCGTCTTCGAGTTTCCACGCAGTGGCAAGATGCGAGTAAATGCCGAAAATTTCAATATTCTGCAATTCATCTCTGATTTGGAGAATTGTATTGAATGCATCGTCGTGAAGCATGCCGATTCTGCCCATTCCGGTATCGACCGGAATGGCGGCGCGGATGATTTTATTCTGTCTGGCGGCTTCGGCATTTATGGCACGGGCATTTTCAAAATCAGCAATTGGAATGATGAGATCCATGGTAACTGCATCCTGAATCTCATCCTCAAAGACATTGCCGAGAACTTGTACCGGCAATCCATATTCGCTGATTTCTGCGGCTTCATCGACAGTGGCAACAGCGAAAAATGATGCACCGGCATTTTTCAGTATCGGTGCAATTTTTCGCACCCCGAGGCCGTAAGCATTGGCTTTGACAACGGCCATGACTTCGGCGGGAGCGACCCGCCGGAGGAGGGTTCTGAAATTTTTTTCGAGTTTAGCGATATCGATTTCCAAACTGACTCTGTGTGCCATTTTGTGAATACTTCCCAAAGATTATTTTGCGTATTCCACTGAGCGGGTTTCGCGGATGATGGTAACTTTGATCTGACCGGGATAGTTCATTTCCTTTTCGATGCGCTGGCAGATATCTTTTGCAAGCATCTGGGCTTCGCCCTCATGAACTTTTTCCGGAGTGACGATAACGCGGACTTCGCGTCCTGCCTGCAGTGCGAAGCAGTTTTCAACACCCGGGAAGTCATGAGCGATGCTTTCGAGCTGCTCAAGGCGTTTGAGGTAGAGTTCTGTTGTTTCACTGCGTGCGCCGGGACGGGATGCGCTCAAAGTATCGCATGCATTGATGAGGATGTCATAAAGTGAATTGACTTCGAGTTCGCCGTGGTGAGCCGCGACAGCATGAATGACATCGGCGGCTTCATTGTGTTTGCGGAGGACATCGGCACCGATTTGTGCGTGGGGACCTTCAACTTCGTGGTCGATGGCTTTGCCGATATCGTGGAAAAGACCGATGCGTTTGGCTTTCTGTTCATCCAGACCGAGTTCAGCGGCGATCATGCCCATGAAGTAAGCGGTTTCAAGAGAGTGTTTAAGCACATTCTGTGAGAAGCTGTAACGGTATTTGAGGCGTCCGAGAAGTTTGACAACTTGCGGAGCAACACCCTGAATACCTGTTTCAAGTACTGCTGCTTCGCCGACGCTGAAGAGTTCGTCATCGAGTTCTTTTGCGATTTTTTTGGCGAGTTCTTCGATGCGGGTCGGATGGATGCGTCCGTCACCGATAAGGCGTTCCATGAGCTGGCGTGCGACTTCTTTGCGGATAGGGTCGAAGCATGAAATAACGACTGCTTCGGGAGTATCATCAATAAGGATGCTGACACCGGTAGCGGCTTCAATGGCGCGGATATTACGGCCTTCGCGTCCGATGATGCGGCCTTTGAGCTCGTCTGTGGGGAGCGGAATGGTGGCGGTTGTGCGTTCGTAAGTACATTCTGAAGCGTAACGCTGAATTGCGCAGGTGAGGATGCGGCGGGATTCTTTTTCGGCCTTTTCCTTTGCTTCATCGAGGATGGTACGGACGAGGATACCGGACTCATTTTTGACTTCATTTTTCAATTTTTCCAAAAGCATATCGGTAGCACTCTGGCGGTCGAGCTGAGCGATGCGTTCAAGTTCAACGATTTGTTTGGAGATATTTTGTTTGAGTTCATTTTCGCGGGAAGCGAGTCTTTCGCGGAGTTGAGCGATATCATGTTCTTTTTTCTCGAGGTCGTCCATTTTGTTTTCGAGAGTATCTGCACGGCGTTCGAGGTTTTCTTCGCGTTGAGAGAGTCTTTTTTCGATATTCTGCTGTTCTTTGCGGCGTTCTTTGAGTTCGGCTTCGCATTCTTCGCGCATTTTGATAATGTCGCTTTTTGCAGAAACTCTTGCTTCTCTGACGATGTGGTCAGCCTCTTTTTCAGCCTCGCGGCGGATTTTATCGGCTGCTTTTACGGCGGAATCCTTGCGTATTGCCGTGATGAGGGCAAAAACGATGATTCCGAGGATTGTGCCGGCAACTGCGGCAATTGCTGCGATCATCCATGTTGTCATTTTGATTTTTCCTTTTGTTGTTTTGTTATATCCGGCATTGTTTACGTTCCGCCGGAGGCAGGTAAAGTTGTTTTTCGGTGGCGATTATATCAAGGTTGATATCGTGCGGTTCTGCCGGAATATCTCCATCAAAACGCTGACACTCGTAAAAAATCCCCATCGAAAATTTTGCATTGCAGAGTAAACGGTCATAAAAACCTTTGCCTCTGCCAAGTCTGCGGCAGCGGTCATCGAAAGCGACTCCCGGTACCAGATACAGCATACATCCGTATTCCTGTCCGCTTGCGGCGGGGAGGGATCTTAGAGGCTCATAAATGCCATATTTTCCTTCGCGCAAATCGTGCATACGGTTGTGTATTTGCACCATTTCGTATTGTTTGTCCTCCTGTCTGTAACGGGGGAGGAAAAACTTTTTTTCGCCGTTGAATCGTTCAAAAAGCTCCCAGAGGTCTGCTTCAAATTCATCTGCGGCGTAAAAAGCGATATAAAGGCTTTTGCGGAAAATGTCACTTGCAGCCACATTGCGGCAAATCTGTGCAGAAAAAAGTTTGCGTTCCTCAAATGAGAGGTTACGGCGTTTTTCTGTAAAATATTTTCGCAGGCTGTTTTTAGAGTTTTCCATTTTTTGCTGCGGCGCGAAGACTTTTCCAGTAATCGATCCGCTCCTTTATTTTTGATTCGTAACCGATATTTTTCGGTTCGTAATAGCTTTTTTCAACTGTCATGTAATCCTGGACCACAAAACCGCCTGTGTCGTGGGGGGATTTGTAATCCGCCTGATTTTTCACTGTGTCCGAGGCGGGATTTGAATGGGTATCCCGCAGGTGAACCGGAATCGGCTGGACACGGTTGTGTTCGATATCCGAAAGTGCCTGATTGACTGCCAGGTATGAAGCATTGCTTTTGGGAGCGGTTGCACAGTAAGTTACCGCCTGAGCGAGAATTATGCGTGCTTCCGGCATTCCAACCATATCGACAGCCTGCGCGGCGGCAACAGCGATCTGGAGTGCGCGCGGGTCTGCATTGCCGATATCTTCGGATGCAAAGATCATCAGTCTGCGGGCGATAAAACGGATATCTTCATTGCCCGCAAGCATTCTGGCGAGATAATAGATTGCCGCATCAGCATCGCTGCCGCGCATACTTTTGATAAATGCGCTTGCGCTGTCGTAATGGGCATCATCATCGTAATTTATAAACTTTTTCTGAATGGATTCTTCCGCACATTCCAGAGTGATGAAAGTTCTGCCGTTTTTATCCGGCAGAGTGGTCAGCACCGCAAGTTCGAGAGCATTGAGAGCTTTGCGTGCATCACCTTCGCATGCATTGGCGAGAAATTTTACTGCATCAGCGGCAAGTTCGACATGGCGGTTCGGAAAACTGTCCGGATGTTGAATTGCATGGCGCAGCAAATCGGCAATGTTGTTTTCTGTGAGCGGACGGAGTGTGAATACCAGTGAACGCGACAGCAATGCCCCGACAATGTAAAACTGAATATTGTGGGTGGTGGCTCCAATCAGACGGATATTGCCGTTTTCCACATCCGGCAGCAGAGAGTCCTGCTGAGATTTGTTGAAACGGTGTATTTCGTCGATAAAGAGTACTGTGCGTTTGCCGGAATTTTTTTTGAGTTCAACAGCATGTGCAATGGCTTTGCGGATGTCGGCGACTGTGCTTGTTACGCCGGAAAGCCGCAGAAATGCGCAGTCTGTTGTTCTGGCAATGAGTTCAGCAAGGCTGGTTTTGCCCACTACGGGCGGGCCTGAAAGGATGATGGAGTGAAACATATCCGCGTCAATGGCACGACGCAAAAGTTTGCCGGGCGCAAGAATATGCTCCTGCCCGACATAATCCTCCAGCGTGCGGGGGCGCAGCCTTGCCGCCAGAGGTTGATTTCCGCAGCTTTCGGAGTATCCGAATGCTCCGGGATCATCTTCGATATTAAACAGATCCTGATCCACTTCAAGCTCAAATTTCTTCGTGGATTGCCGGGAAAAACGGTTTCTCCGCACACGGAAAAACGACCGCCGCACATGAAAAAATTACTCTTTTTTTGTGCCTTGGCTGCATATTTTCGGCGGTAACGGAATATCACCGCTGCCGCTTTTCGGAAATCACACAATGTAAAAAGTTATATATAAAATATCCTTTCGGGATATACACAACAATATTATAGCATATAAAAAGACAAAATACAAACATATTTTCTTCTTTTTTTGAAAAAAAATTTTGCAGGGGTTGAAAAAATCATTTTTTGTGCTACATTATGCAAATTATCAGTGCAGATATTCTGCATTGCCGTAAATAATCAAACCAAAGGACTCCTGCAGGAAAGCAAGGATCCGCAAAAAAGAAAGGCCCTGTAAAATGGCAAAAATCACTATCAATGATTTGATGGAAGCCGGTTGTCACTTCGGACACCTCACCAAGCACTGGAACCCCAAAATGAAACATTACGTTTACGGGGCAAAAAGCGGAATCTCCATCATCGACCTCACCAAAACTATGCACCAGATCGCTGATGCCTGCAACTTCCTCCAGAGCGTTGTCGCAAAAGGCGGCGATGTCCTTTTCGTCGGTACCAAACGCCAGGCTCGCGAAATCACCGCAGCTCTCGCTGAACGCACCGGTATGTATCATGTTTCAGAACGCTGGCTCGGCGGTACTCTGACCAACAATGTCACTATCCGCAAATCAATCAACAAAATGTACGAAATCGACAAGATCCTCAGCGACGAAAATGCCGGCGGCATGAAGAAAAAAGAATTGGCTGTCCTGAGCCGCAATGCTGTCAAACTGCATCGCGATCTCGACGGTATCGCTGCTATGAAAAAACTTCCCGCAGTCGTTGTCATTATTGATACCGATCATGAACTCAACGCTGTCAAAGAAGCAAATAAACTCAATATTCCGATCGTTGCTATCGTTGATACCAATGGCGATCCCTCCATGGTTCAGTATCCCGTTGCTGCTAACGATGATGCTGTCAAATCAATTCAGATCATCACCGATCTTTTCGCTGATGCCATCCTCATCGCCAAAGAAATTTATCAGAAACGCGTAGTCGAAGAACGCGAAGCTAAAGAAGCAGCCGCCAAAAAAGCCGCTGACGAAAAAGCTGAAAAAGGCGAAGAAGAAGCTCCCAAAGCTAAAAAAGCTCCCGCAAAGAAACCCGCAGCTAAAAAAGCTCCCGCCAAAAAAGCCGCTCCCAAAGCTGCCAAAGCTGAAGAAGCTGAAGAAGCTGCTCCCGCAGAAGCCGCAAAAGCTGAATAATTCAACATTAACTCATCAGGAGATATTTTAAAATGATTACCGCAGATATGGTCAAAACCCTCCGCGACAAAACCGGAGCCGGTATGATGGATTGCAAAAAAGCTCTCACCGCCGCAAACGGCGATATGGAGCTGGCTATTGAAAACCTCCGTAAATCCGGTATTGCCAAAGCTGAGAAAAAATCCGGCCGTGCTACCAATCAGGGCAAAGTCGTCGTCGCTAAAGATGGCAAATTTGCTGCAATGGTCGAAGTTCTCTGCGAAACTGACTTCGCTGCCAATACTGACAAATTCATGGATTTTGTCAACAGCGTTGCCAAAACTGCTCTCACCATCGCCAAAACCGGTGATGTTACCGCTGAAGTCAATGAAGCTGAAGCAGCTGCTTTGACTGAAAAAATCGCCGTTATCGGTGAAAATATGCAGATTCGCCGCGCTGTCCGTTGGGAATCAGCCGGTAAAGTCGGCAGCTACATCCACGGCGGCGGCCGCGTCGGCGTCATGGTTGATGTCGAAGGCGAAGATGATGACGCTTTCCTCGTCGATATGGCAATGCACGTTGCAGCTTTCCGTCCTGCTTACATCACTTCTGCTGATGTTCCCGCAGAAATCATCGCCAAGGAAAAAGAGATCGCAGCTGTTCAGCTCGCCGGCAAACCTGCCAACATGATCGAAAACATCCTCAAAGGCAAGATCAACAAATGGTTCACCGAAGTCTGCTTCGTCAACCAGCCCTGGATCAAAGATGACAAATCTTCTCTCGCCAAAATGAAACCCAATATGGTCGTTAAACAGATGGCCCGCTGGGAAGTCGGCGAAGAAATCTGATAGATTTCATCACGGATTAAAATTTAAAGCTGCTGCAAAGGTTTTTGCAGCAGCTTTTTTTTATTGTAATAATTTGTATTCCTTGTGCAGAGGTGTTATATTAAAAAAATTATGATATTTCAGTAAGCACTATATAAAGGTACAAAATGAAAAAAAATGTTGTTTGGCGCGATGGATATGATGTTTTGAGCAAAGCGGATTTTGAAAATGAGGAAAAAAATTGTATTCCCCCGGATTTTGAATTATCCGAAATGGCTTTTAAACATAATGCTCCTTTTACTGAAACATTGTGGCACAATCATTACAATAAAAATGAAAATAATGTCCGTGAATATACTTTGCCGCAATTCAAGTCTGCAACTGTGGAGGAATGGGAGAAATCGGAGCGTCCGGAAATACTTCAGCAGTACAAAGATATTCTTTTTGGCAAAATGCCTCCGGCACCGGATCGTATGGAACTGGAATTGCTTTCATTGCGTGATGATGCATTGGATGGACTTGCTGTCCGCAAAGAGATTCGTATTCATTGTTTGATGAATGACGGCGGCAAATTTAACTATGATATGCTTCTGTATGTGCCGAAAAATGCAGAAGTGCCGCCGCCGGTTTTTGTCGGATTGAATTTTTACGGCAATCAATTCAATACGCCGGAAATGGATGTGCGTAATACCCGCGGACGCAGATTGAATCCGCAGCGTGAATTTGTTTTGCAGACCGGGCGCGGTGAGAAACTTGACGCATGGAATTTCAAAGAGGCGATGAAGCGCGGCTATGCTGTTGCAACTGCCTGTTATGGTGAAATTGCCCCCGACTGCATGACTGGTATCAAGGTCAGTCCGTTTGCACTTTTTTATGACGAAAACGATTTGCGGATGGATTTTGAAGTGCCTTTTGCTGAAGCGAGAGGCGGTAAATGGCATCGTCCGGTCAGTATTATCGGCGCATGGGCATGGGGACTTTGCCGTATGCTGGATGCATTGGAGGCGGAGAAGCTTGTCGATGCGGAGCGGGCCGTTGTACTCGGACATTCAAGGCTCGGCAAAACTGCACTCTGGGCAGGCGCGTGTGATGAAAGATTCAAAATTGTCATTTCCAATAATTCAGGCTGCGGCGGTGCTGCTTTGTACCGCCGTAATTTCGGAGAAAGTATATTTCATTCATTTTTTGAACAGCGCGGATGGTATTGCGGCGGTCTTGCCCCTTATGTGCTGGATGTGGATAAACTGCCGTTTGATCAGCACATGCTGCTGGCATTGATCGCACCGCGCACATTGTGTGTCGCCAGTGCGACAGAAGATTTGAATGCTGATCCGGACGGAGAGTATCTGGCAACATGTGAGGCTTCCAAAATATGGAAACTTTACGGCTTGAATGATGTAGTGCAACAAAAGCCTGCGCCTGACTCCTGGAATGGTACAAATGTCTGTTATTCTCTGCGTGTCGGAAAACATGCCATAACTGCCAAAGATTGGGAATGTTATTACGCATTGGCAGACAGAGTTTTCGGCAGTAAATGACCGTCAGATAAAAAATTCAAGAATAAAAACTGTAACACAGCAGAGGATTGCCACCGGAAACAGTCCGGCTTTGAACCATGCTGCAATGATTCCGAGAATTAATGCGGCCCCGCCGGTCAATGGAGATTTTGTGGTATGGATTATGGCTGGGAAAGTCATTACGGACAGCGTAACATACGGCACATAGTAGAGAAATGAGCGGATGAAACGGTTTTTTATCTGTTTGCGGATGAGCGTCAGCGGCAGAATCCTGATCGCCAGAGTAACTGCACTCATAATGAGGATGTAGATGTACGGATTATTTTTCATCTTTCAGCTCCTCTTCATTTACCGGGAAAAAAAGTGCCGCAAGAACAGAAATAACAACCGTCAGAATCAGAATCCTTGTGCCTTCTGAAAGTTTTTTTGTATAAGGCAGAACTGATGCCGCATAACTGCAAACAAAACTTGTGATGACTGCCAACCGTATGATTTTGTTCTCCCGTGCGGGTGGGATTATTATTGCAATGAACATCCCGAAAAGAGCTACTCCGAGTGCCGCTGCGATTCTCTCCGGCAGAATATTGCCCGCCATGACTCCGCAAAGTGTTCCGACGGCCCAGCCGGGAACGGCACACAGCATTGCTCCGTAAAAATATTGTGGTTCCACATCGCCCTTGCGGGCAATGGTAATGCCGAAAAGTTCATCTGTTACATCATAGCCGATAAAAATCCGGTGATACCATGGCGTTGCCGGTGAAAATCTCTGACTTAATGCACAGCTCATTAAAAGATATCTGGCGTTGGCAATGAGAATCATTACTGCCATCATCCAATAAGGGGCGTTTTCTCTGATGACGGTAAATCCTGCATATTCACCGGCGGACGCATTGTTGAGCAAGCTTGCGAGGAATCCCTGAAAAGCATTCAGTCCTGCTTCGCGCGCTGTGAATCCCAGAGAAAATGCTACGGCAAAATATCCGAGTCCGATAGGAATGCCATCGCGGACGCCTTCACAGAAAGTTCTTTTTTTGATGAAGAGAAAGCGCAAAAATGCTTTCAATCGGACAATAAAACGGCTCATGGTTATTTTTTCTCTGCGGCATTTTCTTTTTTGAAGAAACGCTTCGGTTTGGGATCGTTGCGGAACGGAGTGCAGCGGAGTTTCACATTTTTTTCGCCGATGAGAGATTGAAGTTTTTTGAGCATATCAAAGGTGAAATTCACCTTGCAGTCTGTATCAATAAAGGCGTAATGTTTATCTTCGGTGGTACAGCAGATTGTTATTTGTGTATTGCCGGGTGAAACTGCGAGAGTATCGTGCAGAGTTTTCAGCAGTTCATCATTCATTTCTGTTTCATTTATGAACAAAAATGCAGTTGCTACTTCATCCGGCATTGCGTGCTGCAGATCATTGACGGTGTCAATGATAATGCGCGGCATTTCGCCTTCATCTTTGCGGCTGACAGTGCCGGTAAGAAGCAATGGCACACCTGGCGCAAGGGTGATTTGATTTTTGTTCATATCGGCGATAGCGCGTTCATACAGCATACATTCAACAGTAGTATCGAGGTCTTCGAGCATGAGGATTCCGAAAGGTTTGCCGGAATTTTTGCTGAATTTCTGGGTGTATGAACTGACCATGCCGCAAAGTCTGACCTGACAATCATTTTCAATTGATCGCAAATCGTACAGTTTCGGAGCCGCTGCCGCATTGAGGATGGAGCGGTATTGCTGCATCGGATGACCGGTAACATAGAAGCCGAGAAGTTCTTTTTCGCTTTTCAGAATATCTTCCATATCAAATTCGGGGATATCGGGGATCGGGATATTGCAGCCGTTGTCGATTTCTGAATCGTCGCCGCCGAGAAGGTCAAAAAGTGATGCCTGACCTGCTGCAATATCTTTGGCTTTTGAGGCTGCAAAACGCATCATATCTTCGGAAATTGCCAATACCTGCGAGCGGCGCAGACCGAGAGAGTCAAAAGCTCCGGCTTTGGCAAGATGTTCGATCATGCGGCTGTTGAGAGCATCGTAACAGCGTTCACAGAAATCCTGAAAAGATTTGAACTTGCCGTCTTTTTTTCTGGCTTCGAGGATTTTGCCGGAAGGGGCTTCGCCGACGCCTTTGGTCGCTCCCAGACCGAAACGGATCGCTCCGTTGTCGGTATCGAATTGGATCTGGCTGGAATTGACATCGGGGGGCAGAATGGCAATGCCCATTTCTTTGCATGCATTGATCAGGAATGCGATTTTTTCTGCATCGGAAAGTTCACCGGTAAGCACTGCCGCCATAAATTCAACCGGATAATTTGCTTTGAGCCATGCGGTTTGATATGAAACAAAAGCGTAAGCGGCGGAGTGTGATTTATTGAACCCGTAACCGGCGAATTTTTCGATATTATCCCAAACGGTATTGGCGACTTCTTCGGGGATTTGATTGGTGTCCCAGCAGCCCTGAATGAATTTTGCTTTCTGCTGTTTGAGGACATCTTCTTTCTTTTTGCCGATGGCGCGGCGGAGGATGTCGGCACCGCCGAGGCTGAATCCTGCCAAAACCTGAACGATCTGCATGATCTGTTCCTGATAGAGCATGATGCCGTAAGTTTCGGAGAGGTATTTTTCCATTTTCGGATGTTCGTAAACAATTTTCTCCTCGCCTTTTTTACGGGCGATAAAAGTCGGGATGAACTGCATCGGACCGGGACGGTAGATCGCCAGCAGAGCGATGATGTGTTCCAGAGTGTCCACACCGAAGTTGCGGCAGAGATCCTGCATGCCGCCGGATTCCAGCTGGAACACTGCAATAGTATCACCGCGGCGGAGCAGGTCAAAAGTTTTCTGGTCATCAAGCGGGATTTTTGACATATCCGGACGGAACCCGTGGTTGCGTTCGATCATTTTCAACGCATTGTGAATGATGGTCAATGTACGCAGCCCGAGGAAGTCCATTTTGAGCAGTCCGAGTTCTTCGCAGGGAACAGAGGTGAATTGAGTAATGATTTCGCCTTTTGCGCCTCTGCCGAGCGGTACGAGATTGTCAAGTTCCTGGTCGCCGATGATAACGCCTGCCGCATGGATGCCAAGCTGACGGTTCAATCCTTCAATGACGAGAGCGTAATCAAAAGCAGTTTTGACCCATTCTTCCGTATTATAAAGTTTTTTGAGATCCGGAGATTGCTCCAAGGCCTTGGTCAGGGTCATTTTGGGTTCTTCGGGGATGAGTTTTGAGAGGCGGTCGCCGTGTTCAAAATCATATCCCATTACGCGGACGACGTCTTTGATGACCGCTTTGGCCTTGAGTGCGCCGTAAGTACAGATCTGGGCAACGGAATTTTCGCCGTATTTGTGGCGGACATAATCAATTACCTCTGTGCGGCGGTTTTCGCAGAAGTCGATATCAAAGTCGGGTGGGCTGACGCGTTCAGGGTTGAGGAATCGTTCAAAGAGCAGATTGTAGCGCAGCGGGTCGATATCTGTGATTTCTGTCAGAAATGCGACCAGACTGCCGGCACCGGAACCGCGACCGGGGCCGACGGGGATATCCTGACTTTTTGCATGACGGATAAAGTCGCTGACCACGAGAAAATAAGAACAGTAATGAGTCCTGTCGATAATACTTAATTCATAATCCATGCGCTCGATGAGCTGCTTCTGGAAATCGGTCAGGTTTTCAGCTTCGGGATCGAATCCGTAGCGTTTGGGAATATTCTTCATGCAGATATCACGCAGAAAATCTTTGCCCGGAACAGTTCCATCCGGAAGTTTGTATTGCGGATAATGGTTGACTTCGGGAACGTATTTGAAGTCAAAGCCGCATTGTTCGGCGATAGCGAGTGTATTGGAGAGTGATTCCGGAACTTCCTTGAAAAGTTCATACATTTCATCCGGACTCTTGAAATAAAATTCAGGAGTTGGAAATGAGAAATGTTTGGGATCGTCAAGTTTTGTTTGCGTCTGGATGCAGAGCATGATCTCGTGTGCCGGAACGTGTTCTTTTTTGAGGTAGTGAACGTCATTGGTGGCGACGAGGGGAAGATCGAATTTTTTTGAATATTCGATAAGAAGTTTATTGGCAACGGTTTCCTCTTTCATGCCGTGATCCATGAGTTCGAGATAGAAGTTTCCTTTGCCCATGATTTCGGCATATTCACAAATTGCTTTTTCGGCGCCTGCGAAATCGCTGTTGATGAGTTTGTTGGGAATTTCTCCGCCGATACAGGCGGACAGTGCGATCAGACCATCGTGGTATTGGTCGAGTAATTCCTTGTCGATTCTCGGTTTATAATACCAGCCGTTGCGGTATGCTTCGGAAATGAGTTTGCACAAGCTGAGGTAGCCGGTTTCGTTTTTGGCAAGCAGTACGAGGTGATAACCGCGCATGTGGTCGATCATTGCATTGCGGTCAAAACGGGTGGTTGGAGAGATGTACGCTTCACATCCGATAATCGGTTTGATGCCCTCTTTTTTGCAGGATTTATAGAAATCCTGCGCCCCGCCGACAAAACCGTGGTCGGTAATGGCGATGGCTGGCATGTTGTATTCTTTTGCCAGTTTTGCGAGGTCGCCGCAACGGCACGCTCCGTCAAGCAAACTGTAATGAGTATGGACGTGAAGGTGTACAAATTCTGCCATGCAATCCTCTTTTCAAATTCAGCGTTTGACTTGATAACCGCTCTTCCAGAGGAACTCTTTGAGTTCGGGAATGTCGATCAGATGAAAGTGGAAAACGCTGGCTGCGAGCAGGATGGAAGCACCCGCATCTGCGGCAGCGAGGAAGTCTTCGAGTTTGCCTGCACCGCCGGAAGCAACGATTTTAGCCTTGCATTTTTTGTGCATAAGCTGAATGATCGGGAGGTCATAACCGGTTTTTGCGCCGTCGCCGGCTTTGGAAGTCGGGAGTATGACGGGAATGCCGAGTTCATCGACTTTGATTGCCCATTCGAGAGCATCATAACCGGTGGGAGTGCGGCCGCCGTCGATATAAACTTCATAACCGGAGGGGAGGTCTTCGTTTTTGTCAACATCAATGGCGACAGTGATTTTTTCGGCACCGAATTCTTTGACGAGGTCCTTGAGCAGTTGAGGATCGCGGAAACCTGCGCTGGCAACTGAAACTTTATCTGCACCGGCTTCGAGTACGGCGCGTGCGCTTTCGACGGAATTGATACCACCGCCGATAGTGAGGGGGACAGTACAGACTTCAGCGACTTTGCGGACGACTTCGAGCATGGTTCCGCGGTTTTCGACGGTGGCGCAGATGTCGAGCATAGCGAGTTCATCAGCACCGGCTTTGCAGTAAGCTTTGGCACATTCTACGGGATCGCCGGCATCATTGATATCGACGAAGTGGACGCCTTTGACAACTCTGCCGTTCTGCATATCGAGGCACGGCATGATCAGGATTTCGGTATTCATTTTAAAATCTCCTTATTTTATTTTTTTATCTTCTGTAATATACTGTTTTTTTTAGCTTTTTTCAAGGAGCATTATATAAAATATAAGAAAAAATTATTATCAGAAAATTTTGGTTCGCTGTGCTGCGTTATTGTTTTCTTGAGAGCGAAAAAATAGCAGAGATCAACATCAGCAGTCCTGACAGCGGAAATATCAGCAATATCCACAGGGACTATTCCGGTTCGTTATTCATGTTTCCGGCTGAAATATCGTCAATTTTACTGTAAATTGCAATGGATGTTATTGTTGTCCATATAATACCGAAAATGAGCAGAGCCAGATTGTTTTTCCGTTCTTTTGAGGGAGAGAGCCATGAATGATATTCATCCGGAGTTATTTGAATGTTCAGGATGGAACTCAATTTATCTGCATCTTTGACAAATAATTTTAAAGCTCCATGACCGAGAAAATAAAAAGTTTTGCCGCCTTCAAAGTCAAGATGCATGGTGTAATAATAATATGAAGACTTGCTGCCGCGGTGATAAATTTTTTCCACATTGATTTTTTTGAGTTGTTTCAAAGGTATTCCGGAGTCATCGTGGATCATGTAGCGTGAAGGTCTGCCTTCGGGATAAAAAATGTTGTTGATAAGATCGATTTCCGGATATTTTTTATAATATGTGCTGAAAATACCGTAAAAGCCGGAACCGCCGAATAATGCGAACCAGATAAACAGACCGGCAAGTTCTTTCGGTGAAAGCTGAATTGCCCTGATTATAAGTATTGCTGTGCCGATAAATGCAAAAATTCCGTAAAAAAGAAATGATTTTAAAGTCGGGACAGGTTTGATGCTGTTTTGTGAAAAACGCAATTTGTGAGTTTGAAAATTGCTTCTTGATGGAGTGTAATTTTTCTTTTTCATATTTTCATGCCGTTTGATTTTTTTTTCACTTTAAGATACATTTTTGTTACTGTTTTTTCAAGATGAATTATAAAAAATATGAAACTTTATTATAATTGTGCTGTTATTGTTTGTTGCTGTTGCAGCTCAGTATTGTAAAAAATATTTAAAATTTTCAAATAGCAGACATTTTCAATTGAAAACAGGTTAATATCTTCTATTGTTGCTATGTCTTTAAACTTTGGAAGTGGAAAAAATAAAAATATATTGAAAAAACATCTATTGCAGATCGGGCAATCTCCTAAAAAATCTCAAAAATCCAATATTATCATATTGTCCGCTTTGTTCCGGCGTTCATATTACAGCTGCTTGTTGTGATGTTTTTTTATTGCTAAAAAAGTTAATAAAAAATTATTTGTTTGTTATTAATAATGATTATCATTATTGATAAACAGTTGTAATGCGTTGATTGTTAGTGGATTGACTATTGTTTACTGATAAAGTTTTAAATAAAAATATTTTTGAAAAATATTTGACAAATTGATTTTTTGAGTTATATTGATATTGCGGCGGGAAAATATGTCTTTTGAGGAGTGGGCATATTGAAACGCTGTAAAATGAACGGCAGAAGTCATGACTCTGCCGTTTATTTTTTTGTGCAGATATAAAAAGCATGCTTAAAAAATCAGCCGGATGGACTGCCGGATCCCATCATGACCCGCAAGGGGGCAGCAGGCAGATTTTCTGCTCTTCGGCTGATTAAATATGCAAAAAAAGAGTAACCCACCAGTGCTGCAACTGTCACTGGCTGGGGCAAATTGCGTACAGTCAGCTATGAGTTACTCAACTTTTTCAGAAATGCAATTTTATTTGATTGCGGAAGCAGATGCGCTGATATAACGATTTGACCAGAGCAGGAAATTGACTTCGGTATAATCAGTTACGAGGTTGAGAATGTTGTTTGCACCTTCGCCGCGTGCTTCTTTGCAAGCAAGATTTACGACATGTTCAACTGTGCAGTTGTCTTGGAAAAATGAGGATTTGCCATCGCCGGCGCGGCTTCCGCAGATAAGTGGAATAAAGCCGAAGAGATAAAATCCGCTGATTCTGACATGAACATGTGCAACAGGTTCTTTACGGCTTTCGCCGATTGTCATGGTTTTGAAATTGTTGGTGTACTGCACTGTTGTACAGCCGGTCAAAGAAACGATTGCGAGAATTGCGAAGAGGAATGAGATTTTTTTCATTTTTTAATCCTTTCATTTCAGTTATTTTAAACTTTTGAGCATAACTTTTGCGAGGTTTTTGGAGAATGCCAAACTGTCGGCAATGGGACTTCCCTCCGCCAGAAGTGCCTGATCATAAAGTAATTGTGCGTACATGGCGAATTCTTCACCGTCAGCATCGGCAGATGCCATATCCTGAAGTTTTGCGATCAGGGGATGCTTTGCATTGAGTTCGAGGATGCGTTTGGTTTCGGGCATATCCTGATTCATTGCTTTGAAAAGGCGTTCCATTTGCGGGCTGATGCTGTGTTCTTCGCCGACCAGACAGGCGGGGCTGTCAACCAGACGGGTGGTGAAACGGACCTCTTTGATGGATGAATCAAATTTTTTCTGCATAGTTTCGAGCAGCAGTTTGAATTTTTCTTTCGCTTCAGCAATAAGTTTTTCGGCGGCGTCTTTTTCGTCGCCTTCGGGTTCAAGTTCGCCTTTGGTTACATTTTTGAAGTTCTTTTTTTCAAACTGGAACATGGACTGCATGACCCATTCGTCGATCGGATCGGTCATAAAAAGCACATCATAACCTTTGCTGCGGACGAGTTCAAGTGCAGGATTGGATTCGATATGGGCGCGTGAATCGCCGGTGATGAAATAGATATTTTTCTGATCTTCGGGCATTGCTTTGACATATTCTGCAAGAGAGATCATGTCGCCGGCGGGAGTGTTCATGCTTTCATAAAGAGCGAGAGCTTTGATTTTTTCCTGATTGGTGTAATCGGTATGGATGCCTTCTTTGAGGACCTTGCCGAATTCTTTGAAGAATTTTTTATAGGCTTCGGGTTCGCTTTCGTGCATTTTCTTGAGTTCGCTCAAAATTTTGCTGGTAACGGCTTTCTGAATGCGGCCGATAATGGCATTGTCCTGCAGGATTTCGCGTGAAACATTGAGCGGAAGATCGCCGGAATCGACCACGCCTTTGACAAAACGCAGATAATCCGGGAGCAGATCTTTGCACTCATCGGTGATGAAAACGCGTTTGACATACAGCTGCAGACCTTTTTTCTGGAAATCCGGCATGAAAAGGTTGAACGGCATGACTTCAGGAATAAAAAGCAATGCTTTGAATTCGGATGTTCCTTCGGCGGCAATATGGATTGCTTTGGCATATTTGCCCTGACCGTGTGAAACATGAGCGAAGAAGCTTTGATATTCTTCTTCGGTGATTTCTGACGGTTTGCGGAGCCAGATTGCTTTTTGTGAATTAAGGACTTTATCTTCGACGGTTTCGGTTTTATCTTCGTTGATTTTTGTATGCGGTACGATGATTGGGTATGCGATAAAGTCTGAATATTTGTGGACGATTTCAGTAATTTTCCATTCTTCGAGATAGATTGCTTCGGCTTCTTTCAGGAAGACGGTGATTTCTGTGCCGGCGTCAATTTTGTCTGACGGGCGGATGTCATAAGAGCCGCTGCCGGTTGATTCCCAGCGGACAGCGGGAGCATTGGAGGCGGATTTTTTAGTTTCGATCACGACTTTTTCGGCGACCATAAAAGCGGAATAAAAACCGACACCGAATTGACCGATGAGTTCGGGTGTATCGGCAGATTTGTTTTCTTCGAGCTGTTTGAGGAATGCTTTAGTACCGGATTTGGCGATAGTTCCGATATTTTCGATGACTTCATCTTCGGTCATACCGATACCGTTGTCGATGATTTTCAAAGTTTTGTTATCTTTATCCGGTTGGATGCGGATTGCCCATTCGCGGTTGTGTTCTGCGTTTGTCAATCCTTCAAAACGGGCTTTGTCGATGGCATCGGCAGCATTGGCAACCAGTTCGCGCAGAAAAATATCTTTGTTTGAATAAAGTGAATGAATAACCAGATCAAGCAGTTGCTGGACCTCTGTTTTAAATTGTTTTTTTGCCATAAAATCACCTCTGTTTTAAAAAAATTTTACTTTATGGTGGAATATACCTCTTTTTTATAAAAAATCAAGTCCCGGAAAGCATCTTGAAAAAATGTTTTTCAGGTAAAATCAAAAAGATAAAGTTTTATTACATATACAAAGTGGGATCCGGGATACCTGCTTCGGCAAAACCTGCTTTGCGGAGAGCGCAGCTGGCGCATTTGCCGCAGGAGCGTCCCTCCGGATCGGGGTTGTAACAGCTGGTGGTCAAACTGTAATCCACGCCGAGAGAGGTACCTTTCAGGATTATCTCTTTTTTGCTTAATGACTGCAGCGGTGCGTGGATTGTATATTTCCAGTTTTCGTCTGCAGCGCGGGTTGCGAGATTTGCCGTTTGAGTAAATGAATCAATAAATTCCTTGCGGCAGTCGGGGTAGCCGGAGTAATCAATGCTGTTGACCCCGATAAAAATGTCACAACTGCCTATGGCTTCGGCGTATGCGGCGGCAAAAGATAGAAAAATCAGATTGCGTGCCGGAACATAAGTTATCGGGATACCTTTTGAATCTTCTGCATCGGGGACGTCGAGATTTTTGTCCGTCAGAGCGGAACCGCCCCATAATGCGAGATTGATATCAATGACAGAATGTGCGGCAACACCGGCTTTTTTGGCGATTTCGGCAGCGCGGTCAAGCTCAACGGAGTGTCTTTGTCCGTAACTGAAACTTAACGCGTAACATTCAAATCCCATCTCTTTGGCAATGGCAAGACAGGTGGCTGAATCCAATCCGCCGCTCAATAAAACAATTGCTTTTTTCATAATTTAAACTCCCTGTTTATCTGCGCCCCAGATGATTTTGTGCATTTGCAGTTGGAAACGGAAAGGGGCATTATCTTCGAGTATCCACGCGACAATATCTGCAAAAGGAACAGTTCCCCAAACCGGACTGATCAGCAGATTTTGAGTTTTGCTGTCCAGCTTGAATTTTTTTACGACATCGAGGGCAAAATCATAATCCTCTCTGCTGCCGACAACGAATTTAACTTCATCGCGGGCGGTAAGATGAGAATAATTTTCAAAAATATTGCGGTCAGCCATTCTGCTTGACGGAAGTTTGCAGTCAAGAATTCTTTTCACCTGCTGCGGAACGAGGGAAATGTCAAAGCCCCCGTTTGTTTCCAGCATGACTTCAAAGCCTTCATCCAGAAGTTTTTGCATCAAATTTACTGCATTGGGCTGAGCCAGCGGTTCGCCGCCGGTTATCTCCACCAGCGGCAATCCGGATTTTTTGGCTTCATTAATGATTTGGTCGATGCTGTACTTTCTGCCGTAAGCAAAATCCTGTGCAAAAAGCGTATCACAATAACTGCAGCGGTACGGGCAACCGCTCAATCGCACAAAGAAACACGGTCTGCCGGCATAAGTTGATTCGCCCTGAATACTTGAAAAAAGCTCGGCTATTTGCAATGCCGAGCTTTCATTTTTTACAGATTCATTCATGAAGCCGTCATTCCTCATAGTACATTGCGGAACTGGTGCTTGATTCGTAAACTTTTATCCCGTAGAGAGATACGTTGCCGTCGTTGATTTTTTCTTTGAGCTGTTTGTAAATCACCATGGCAATCATTTCGCTTGTCGGGTTCAAATCGGAAAAAAGTTTGTTTTCTGAAAGGTTTGTGTGATCAAATTCCAGAATGATTTCGTCAAGCGCAGCTTTGAGTTTTTTGAAATCGACGGCAATTCCGATTTCATCAAGCTTTTTGGCGCGCAGAATTGCTCCGATGCGGTAATTGTGGCCGTGGAGATTGGAACAGTCGCCATTATATCCGCGGAGTTGATGAGCTGCAGAAAATTCGCGGGAAATTTCCAATTCAAACATTTTGCCGCCCCTTATGCGTTTTTGACGGCGTCAGCCAGAGTTTCTTTTGATTGCGGGCCGGAGAACTGTGCGACTACATCGCCGTCTTTGAAAACGAAAAATGCGGGCAGGGTGCGGACGCCGTAGTTGCTGGAAACTTCCTGATTTTCATCGACATCGAGTTTGATGACTTTGGCTGTGCCGTCAAATTCGGCAGCAAGTTCTTCCATGACGGGGAGCATCATTTTGCAGGGACCGCACCAGGTGGCCCAGAAATCAACGAGTGTAACGCCGTCTGCGATAATTTCCTGAAATTCATCCATTGTTAAAACTTCTGACATGTTAAAACTCCTTTTTATTTGTAAATATTTGGTAATAAAAATGTTCTGAAAATTCACCGTTTTTTTGCCTGAAAAAAACATTTGAACATTGTCAATATATCATATTTTTCAAAAAATCAAAACAAATATTTGAATTTTTCGTGAATTGTTATTGAGAGGAGGATGGATTGAAAAAAATATTTTTGTATTTTTCTGTTTGTGTCATGTTTTTTATTTGCTTTTTTCCGGAAAGGCATTAAATTTTTTAACCGGAGGTTGACATGGCAAAGAAAAAATCAGATGGCAAAGCCAAAAAGGTGCAAACTGCTGCAAAAGTTGCGGATACTGCAAAAAAAGTTAAAAATACTTATTATTCTGTGAAAAAGTTCACTAAATGGGCGGCAATTGTTGCGGCTGTTTTCGGACTCAGTTTCGGCGGTTCATTTTTCCGCAAACCCGATTCGGCATTGAGTACATTCAGTTATGAAATATATGATATTGTCGTCGATACATTTTCTTCTTTTGACAATTTGAAATACGGCGTTCCGCGCAAAACAGACCGGATAATCAATCGTGAGGGATATGCAATCGGCTATTCTTATGCTCATAAACAGCCGCTCTGGGTCAGTTATATTCTGACTGCTGCAGAGGTGAAAAATAAAAAAACATCCAGAATTGATGATTTCCGTTCCGATTGGCGGCTTTTCGGTCAGTCAGCGCAGGCAGATGATTACAAAAACAGCAGCTATGACCGCGGTCATCTCGCTCCTGCCGCCGATATGGCATGGAGCAGCAAGACGATGAGCCAGTCATTTTTTATGTCCAATATGTCCCCGCAGCATCCGTCTTTGAACCGTGGAGACTGGAAGGACCTTGAGGAAAAGGTCCGGGATTGGGCGGTGGCGCACAATTCGGTTTGTGTCATTTCCGGTCCGGTTTTTTATAATGCCAACAAAAAATATATCGGACACAGCCGGGTGACGGTGCCGGATGCGTATTACAAAGTTGTATATGCGCCGGAGGCCGGCAAAATGATAGGTTTTATTTTGCCGAACAAAGATGTAAAATCTGATCTTTCTCGTTATGCTGTATCGGTTTATGATGTCGAGGATGCCGCTCAGTTGGAATTTTTTATGAAAGTATCACCTGATGTCCGCAAAAAGTTGAAAAATGAAATAGATACCGATTTTTGGCATTTATAAAAATAATTTGTTTGAATTTTATGTTTTTTTTGTTGTAAAAATCACAATTGATACTTGACTTTTCGGCTAAATGGCAGTATTTTCCTCAAACAGCATTTTTGCAACACATCGCAGGAGGATTTTTCAATAATGGATATGAAACGCTTTTTTAAAAGTATCTATGTCCGTATCATTAAGGAAAAAGCATCTCCGGAGTATATTGCAAGAGGCTGGGCAATCGGTATGTTTTACGGTTGTTTGATTCCATTCGGACTTCAGCTTATATGTTCAATCCCGACCGCATTTCTGTTGAAAGGCAGTAAAATCGGAGCGACATTCGGAACTCTCATCACCAATCATATAACTATTTTCTTCATCTATCCGCTGCAATGTTTTGTCGGTAATCATATCATCGGCGGGGATTTGTCGTATCATAAAGTCACAGAAGCTATGCAGCTGGTATTGCAGGAGCAGAGTTGGAGTGCGCTGCTGTCGCTCGGCTGGGATCTGGTGATATCGTTTTTTGTCGGTGGAGCATTGCTGACATTGATCATGACGCCGCTGACTTACTTTTTTATTCTGAAATTAGTAAAAACACACCGCTGCCGCAAGGCGAAAAAGCAGCAATTGCGCACTCCTCCGCAGAAAGAATAATTGTTCAAACAATAAAAAATGGGGCTGTTGCAAAACCTCAAAAAAAGGTGAGCAACAGCCTTTTTCTATTGTTTGAGCAGAAAAGAAGAACTATAATAAGTCATGACTGGAGAAAATCATAACTTATTTTACAAGTTTTCA
>JAZSRU010000180.1:0-4664 GCA_045538635.1 Victivallaceae bacterium | reverse complement strand
GTCAGAATATTCGAAATGTACGAAATCATTGAAAAGGTTTCACTCTCTAGGGCTAATTTTTACTTAACCAAGCATAATGATGATTTTTATGATTATTGCGTCCGCTATTCTTTGTCATGCACAGCCATACAAAACTTTAAGAATTATATTATTAACAGCGAAATTGAACCTTTTGTTCAAGGAATAGATTTCCCCATCGATAAAGAGCAAGAACTTTTGTCCTTTGAATTACATGATGGTCCATTTGGAGACGCTGGTCTTTTCAACTATAGCGTCTACATGGATAAAAAATCCGGCAAAAGTATTGTCATAGAACTTTCAAAAAGACAAAACACAAATAAGAGCCCAAATTTGACTGATCTTATGTATTTAGTTTTTTTTATAGCTGCCGTAGTTTTTTTAGCATCGGGTCTTGAAAAACTTGTAAATTTTTGTAAATTCCAACTTTGTCATGTGAGAAAAAAGTAAGACATACTAGCCTGTGGAAAGAACATTCCAACCCAATGATAAATTCCACATCTTCCAGTGCAGACTTTTATTTTTTTAGTAAAATACGTTTTTGCAAAAAACTTGCAGCTCTCCAAAGAATGAAGACTCCGATCAAAAGAAAAACTCCTGTAATGATAAAATCTAAAAGACCAGCCTGCTCCGATTTCAACATTCCCCATAACATGAAAGCCCCCAATGCACTCCAAAACGCGCCGAACAACAGCAAGAAAACAGCTGCCCCGACATGGTTTTGCTGCGTTTCTTTTTCAATTTCTTTTTTTGAATCATCTTCCAACAGAGGCAAGCAGGTATATTCTGCAAGCAGTTTGGCATCTCTCATAATCGCATCTTCCGAACCATGCCGCAACAGAAGATATTGTTCACCTCTTGGAAAAACCAGCTTCAGAGTATAACTGACCCAGGAACCTTCGTTGTCACTCTCAACTGCTGCTGACACTTGCAAATGTTCTGCATTTACCAATGAAATAGCAGATGTAAAATCATCCTCGCCAGCTTTTCTTTTATTCTTGCCGAGGGGATAAAACATCCGTTGCCGAAGGTCAATAAATGGATAACGACGACGGCAATTCAATAGCATTAATCCAGCCCCGACTAAAAAAAATACGGAACCTAAAATAATAGTGGGATAGAGAGATTCCCCTGATTCCCGTTTTTCTGCCAGCGGACCGAAGAAACACCCCAAGCCAATTATTGCAAAAACAGCATAAAAAAACAAAAGTTTTCTGGTAGGTTTCACTTTGATAAATTCAGGCGTTACTTCCAAACGATATGACTCAAAGTTGGAACTTCCCAGGTTAAATTTTTTTACCATACCATCACCTTTTCAGTTAACAGCAGTTACCGTTCCAAAAGTCTCCAGCAGAGGTACAAAACGCCTGCGATAAAGGCGATGGCAAGAATCAGGAACAATATCTTTACCCACTTCGGAACTTCCCGGTCAGCGTCGAGTTTGTTTGCCTGACTTCCGAAAAGAACGGTAAAAAATTCAGCAATGATTTCAATAAGAATATCCATTACGAACTCTCTCCCAATGCAATACTTTTCCAATTCCTGATTCCGGTCATTGACAATACGATTGTCCACACGGCAAAAAACATTGAGGTCAAAAACATATTCACCGGTCCCAGGAGAAAAAGGCACATAAATTGAACGATAAAAGTCAAAGTGTATGATAAAATCAAAGCAGGCAGCACTCCTTTTGTTTTGGGAAATAGTAGCAGAAAATTGATTCCATGTAACACAAAAATACTACCGATTGTAAAATAACTTGCAAGGGGAATCGCTCCGGCAAGTACATTGTATTTTTCGCCGGTTATAAACAATCCGACAATGCAGAAAAGATACAAAAGGAAACCGGACAAATAATTTACTGTCAATACTTTTATACTGATTTTCCTGTCGAATCCGGATATCCACAAAAACAATCTGATAAAAGTGGGCGCATTAAAAAGCAGTATAAATAAAAAGAAGCAACCCCTCAATTCCTCAAAAGTTTTAATAACATAACAAGATATAAAGTAAATACACAAACTGCTTGCAAGTAAATATATTTTTTTCAAACATGCAGGTATCATTGTTTTTACTTGCTCCTTCCAGTAAGCAATTTCAGCCCGGTTGTGAAAAAACTGCATATTCCGAACCAGTTCAGCCAGACAAGAATGGTTTCAATCATCCACCAATCCCAACGGAATCCGCCTCCCGGTCCCAGAATGGTCAGAGGCAGTCCGGCAATGTAAAATCCGGCGTGCGCTTCACTCTGACCGGGCAGCAGCGAAATCCCCAGAAGCAGCAGAGCGATCAATGCTGTGATCAAAGATTTCTTCAATACGGCTTTCCGGTATCCACGGAAATCTTTGATCAGCATCACAACGGATAAAATCACCCCGGCAATAGGGATTACAGTCAATCCATAAAGCAGCCAGATTATATCCATAAGGGCACTCTCCTTGCGAGTTTAGTGCGTTGATATAATATATCTGTCTGCCAAAGAATTTTCAAATTACAGAATTTTTATTATGCCGGAAAAACGCTGATTCTCAAATTTTAAGCAGGATTTTCCGTTTCCGCAGTTGTAAATAACTGCGTCTGTGGTACATTACTCAAGCGATCATCGGAACAGTATAAAAGGAACAGGGTATGAATTTGTTGCTGAAAATTTTGTTTGCCTCAATAACAGTTGTACTCCTGACCTCATGCCATGATTG
Organism: Victivallaceae bacterium; assembly: GCA_045538635.1. Classification (GTDB taxonomy): domain Bacteria; phylum Verrucomicrobiota; class Lentisphaeria; order Victivallales; family Victivallaceae; genus RGIG5270. The sequence goes on along the minus strand of JAZSRU010000180.1, from coordinate 1,950 downwards.
TGCAAAGAATTCCGGATTGGCTGCTTCAATACAGAAAAACATTGAAAAACTGAAAACTGACAAAATTGCAGAATGTGAAATAAAAATTCCGGCTGATTCACAAAGTATGGTCATCTTTTTTAACCCATATACACATTTTGACAATATTGATTTGGAAAAATCCACGCAAGAACGACTGAAAGAAATATCTTATGCAAAAGAAGAGCGGGGAGTTGCTGTAATTCACGGAGGAAAAATTTCCGGACATTGTTATATGCCGCAAGAAGTAAAGCCCGCCCGATCAATGCCAATGATTCTGACAGCTGCTAATGGTTTTATTTCCATTAAATTGAAAAAGGACAAAGAGGGAATTTTTCTGTATTAAGGATATCAACCAATGAAAAACAAAACCTTGAAACACTATAAGCGAAAAAAATTCTTTTACCGCTTCTTTATGCTGAAGTCCCCGCGGCAAGGCACAATGTTCGGGTTGGCTTTGATGAATATGAACATTGCGTTAAGTCCGTTTTTAGTGCTGATGATGGTTCGGGGGGTTGCAATAGCTCTTGACGACAGTTGGGGCGGAACATTTGTTTTTATCGGACCATTTGTAATATTCAGTATCATCGCTGCCTTCAGTTTGCTCTATTGCAGTTTCGGACTTTGCAGAATTTTCCACAATACATACAAATTTAAACCATTGTGTTATGGACTCGGTGTCGGTTCGTGGATGTTCCCGCCGGCATTGGGGATACTGCTGTTGCCGGTAGCGATCATGAACAGGTGTTGGAGGGCAGTTCCTTTTGTTCTGGCAGGCACCCTTGCTTATGGATTTTGTCTGTTCGTTGTGCCGGATCTCTATTCTGCGGTGTTTGCCGGAACTGCCTGCTATCTGGCAGCTCTTGCTCTGCTCAAAGAGAATAGAAAATTTGCGTGGCACTTTGCGTTGCCGCTTGCTGTGGCTTGGGCGGTTTTGCTGTTTTTTCTGGGATATAACTTCAAACTGCAAAATGATGTAACGTGTCAAAGCCGGACTTTGTCACAGCTTGTCGGCCGCAGCATTGCTCCGGAGGATTTCCGGAAGCGCGATGCAGAAGGTTTTCCGCCTGACAGGGAACCTTTGAAGACATTGATCAAGTGTAAGGCTGAGTATGATATTGTTGAGTACAATCAACAATATGATGTTGTAAGTGCGAAGAAAAAAATATCAGAAATTGAACGTAAATATCCGGAATTCATCAAAGCAGCAGATGAATTTTTACAGCTTCCCCCCCACTATGTATCTCACAACACTTCCGGAGATTTATTTGGTATGCATATGCCTGAACTGCATGTTTTCCGGAGTATAGCTAATATTCTTCTATTAAAAATAACAGCTGCACCGGAGGACAAACAAAATGTGGAACAATGTAATCGTAATTGGAAGAATTTACATCAATGGTCATTAAAGGGACCTTTTTATCTATCCCATCTGGTTGCCATCAGGATTGAACAAAACAGATTAGATGCCTTGCGCCCGGTAATTGCCAGCGGGCTTTACTCAAAGGCAGAAATAATGCAGTTTATTGGCGAAGAAGCAGACTTGGATAAGTTTTGCCGTTTTTCCTGCGGCGATGAGGCAACCGCGTTTGCAGATTGGCCAGCGACTTTATATCCAATGTCTGTTGTGGTCTCTCTTCGCGATGTCTCTCTTCGTGAAAGTTTTATGGGAATTTTTTTGAAACGGAAAATGCCTTTGGTTCAACACGTTCAATTTTTACGGGATTACCGTTTTGCGTTGTCTCATTACATAAAGCTGTGTGCAGAAAATCAGCTCCATCTTGATCAAAATAAATGGCTAGCGAGTTTTGAAAAAATTTGCAAACATAACTTGTTCAATATGTCGGGGATGGTAGTTCCATATTATACCCCAGCCAGGCATATATCGCTTGCCAATAAACGCAAGATGGCACTTCTTGCCGCCGAAGTTAT
>JAZSRU010000037.1:0-5789 GCA_045538635.1 Victivallaceae bacterium | reverse complement strand
CCCATACGATAACCGCCCATAACATTGTTGGCACTCATGCCGCAGGCATACAATCCGGGAAAATAACAGCGTGTGTTTTCGACGGTGGAAGCTTCGCCGTTTTCAACCCACATCGGTTTTTCGCCGATAATATCGCCGGTGGGGGTATCAAGTTGGATTTTAGCTTTCTTAACGGCAAGATTGAGGATTTCGCTGGGGTGTCCGGTTCCGTCAATCACATTTTCTGCAATGACTGTCAGAGGGTCAACATGCAGTCCGAGCCGTTCAACGCAGGTCCAGTTGATGACAAGACCATTGACTTTGCCGTTTTTGAAAACGAGGTCCTCAACGCTGACGGAATTGAAAATTTTAGCTCCGGCTTTCAATGCTCCGAAAATCAGACCGCTTGCCATTTCAACAGAGTCAAGAGTGTGATATCCCGGTGCATTTTCCAGTTTTTTGTGAGTGATATTAAAATCATCAAGAATATCAAGAGCTTCATCCTGGACAACGACTTCATTGAAAAGCATTCCGCCGCCCCATGTGCCGCCGCCGGGTGCGAGTTTACGCTCAAAAATTGCAGTTTTCAAGCCCGCTTCAGCCAGATATCGTGCGGCGACGAGAGCTGAGGGACCGCCGCCGACAAGAGCGACATCGAGTTTCAGGCCGTCAATGAGTTTTTCGCTGAATTTGTTGATGATTGCTGTTGAGATAATATTTTCCGCTGACATACCGGAAATCCTTTCCGGAGCATTTGACTGCTCCCGTTATGGGTATGTCGGTGCGGAACGCACCATATAAAAAGTGTAACAAAAATATTTTTCATTTTTCTTTCCTACGCCGGCATTACCCGTTTCAGGTTCAAAGGGTTTGATCTCAGCCGTTGTCACCGCGACAACAGCACCCCTGTGTTACAATGAAGTTAATATAACTCCGGTTTGCGATGATGTCAAATCAATTTTTCATATTTTGTATGAATGATTTTTATAAAATGTTTCAGTTTTACAATTTTTTGCTGCGCCAGTTGCCGAAAAGCAGATAGAACAGACACAGAATCGCTGTGACTGATTGATAAACGATTTCTGCACTCCATGCCACTGCAGGTGACGGACGGTTTTTTATTACGACTATCCATACGAAAATGACATAAAGGAACAGATTCAGAAATTCAATGAATACGGTTGTTTTGATAGCTCCCGTTCCGGAAACTGCATTGAAGAGGATAAATGCCCATATCTGGATCATGCTGGCAATGCACATGACATAAACGACATTGACGGAAGCGGCAATCAGATCGGCATTGTCTGTGTACAGCCGCAGACACAATTGCGGCAAAAAAGCATAAAGCATAAGCAGCGGGATCACCATAACGGAGGCGGAAAGCAGAATTTTGTTTATCAGCCGCCAGACTTGAGCAATTTTGTTTTCCCCGATGAGGTTGCTGACCAGCGAATTGGTGGCAGTCGCAAAAGCATGGATGATGATAAACGGCAGCGCAGACAGCGATCTTGCCAGATTGATGACTGCCAGAGAGCGTTCCCCCAGACGCTCAATTGCAATGAAAAAGAAAAACCATACCCCTACAGAAAGAAAGGGCTGGATCATCAGCCAGAATGAAACGGAGAAGACTTTTTTCAGAATTCCCGGACTGATGACGGCTTTTACTGTATTGAAGCCGTATTTTTTCAGATCGACAAATTTTAAAGTATAGAAAATATAACAGATCATGGAAATTGCTTCGGCGATACTTGATGCCAATGCCGCTCCTGCAATGCCCATTTGCGGCATTCCGTATTTGCCGAAAATCAGTCCGTAATTCAGCAGAATATTGGACAGAACCATCGCAATTGAACTGTAAGTTAATATTTTTGTCCGCGCGATACCGACATAAAATGCACGGAATATTGCCGCTGTAAAGGCAAAAATCAATCCGTATGTGCGATAATCAAGATATTCAATGGTTGCTTTGCATATTTCCGGAGATTGAATCATGCACGGCAGAAAAACCGGGGAGAGATATTTGATCCCGAACATCAGAATTATTGAAAATATCAGCAGGAAAAAACCTCCTGCATAACAGATATGACCTGTTTCCCGGAAATTTTTTTCACCGTTGCGGCGGGCTATGAGAATTTGCGCACCGAAACTGAACCCTGTCCCCAAAACGAAAAATGCCAGAAAATAAACAGTCCCCAATGCGGATGCGCCCAGCGCAACTTCACTGACTCTGCCGAGAAATGCAGTGTCGGTCATCCCGATAATATGTTCCATAAGCATACTGAGCAGAATCGGAACTGTTACCGAATTTATTTTATTGAAAGAATAACATCCGTTTTTGTCGAATTCAGCAGTTTTCATTGATAAAGATTCCTGTTTGAGATTTAATGGTCGCTTAATATAGCTGTTTAATGCTTTTTTTCAAATTATAAAGTCGAATATTTGGAGAGTATATTATTTTTTGTTTGACAGCGCCGGAGAAAATGTTATATTATCAGAAAACAGACAGTGTGAATAAAAAATGAATAATGGAAAAATAATTGACAACCGGGAACTTTTTACGGATAAATCGGATGATTATTCGCAATTCCGTCCGTCTTATCCTGATGCGGCAGTTGATTGGTTGAAATCGAAAACAGCGGGAGAAACTGTGTTGGATGTCGGGGCGGGAACCGGTATTTTCACCAAAGTTCTTTTGCGGCATTTCAAAAATGTTTCAGCACTTGAGCCGAATTATGATATGCGGGAAAAATTTCTGAAGTTGCTGCCGGAAATTTTTTGTTCCGCGGGAAGCGGAGAAGCAACCAATTTGCCGGATAATTCAGTCGATCTGATAACTGTCGCCCAGGCATTTCATTGGCTGGATGCGCAGCAGTTTAAATATGAAGCTATGCGGATTCTGCGTCCATGCGGCAAAGTTGCAATTATCTGGAATTCAAGTTTGCAAAATGATTTTACCTGTGAACGCAACCGTATCTGTCAGAAATATTGTCCGCGTTTCCGTTCCGGTCACGCGGGCAAGCGTTCTGCCGCAGAGGGGGATGCTTTTTTGCGCGGCAGTTATTTCAGAGAAGTTGAAGTGATATCTTTCAATAATCCTTTTGCAATGGATTTGCGTACATTTGAAGGAAATATGCGCTCGCGCTCTTATGCATTGACACCGGCAGACAGGGATTTCGGCGAGTTCACGGCAGAGCTCAGAGCAGTTTTTGAGCGTTATGCGGAGAATGGGATTGTGGTCGAACCGCAGGAAACTCAAATATATTACGGCAGTTTTTGATTGACTGATAATTTATTGCAAGGGATTGGTATTGCCTTTTTTTCAAATTATCAGTTTGTATCAAATACAGAGTCATTTAAAATTGCGGCTTTGATTCTGGCCCAATCGGCTTTGCGGATAAGTTCCGGAATGTTGTTGTAAAAGTTTTTGAAATGACCGTATTCCGGCTTCATCAATTCGGCAATGGCATCTGCCACGCTCCAATTTTCAAATACGATACGGCTTGCGGCAACGGCACATCCGGTGCGGTTTCTGCCATGCCAGCAATGTATCAGAAGCGGCTTTGGAGCATCGCGGATGACGGTCAGGATTTTATACAAATCTTCTTCGGTAATGTTCCCGGTATCAAGAGGGATTTCATACAATGTAACGGCATTTTTCCATCTGCGGTTGACGGCATTGATTTCATCTTTATCACTGATTCCACGCAAATTCAGGACGCTGCGGATGCCGTTAAAAGTATAGAGTGAAAAAAATTCATCTTCATCCGGCTGACCGGAACGATAAATATTTTCATTGACTTTATGAAAGTTTTTCGGGTAATCCGGATAGGGCGATTGTCCGGCATGACCGTAAACCCAATAGTAATTTCTTAAATTGCGTTGAGCAACAACACGGCCGTCTTTGAATTTCAGATTTACGAAATGCCATTTGGAAAAAATCCCGTCCCATCCCAAGAGCCAATGTCTTTGAGGATAAAAACCGCAACGCCATTCTTTTGCGGACATCATAAATGGGTCAGTGGTAACAGCAGCTGCATTTTTATAGTTTCTGCTGTACATCTGTCTTTGAAGAACTTCGATTGCGAATCTGTTTCCTCGCCACCGGTCACGAAACGCGTGTTTTTCCAGATGTGCCGCGACTTCTTCTCTGGTCATGCCGATATAATTGTGTTCAGGAATTCCGCCGCATCCAACGAGGAAAACGATTATCAAAACACACTGAATACTGAAAATCTTGAATTTTTTCATATTCCGTTCCTCCATACTCAAATCAACCGTCTCATTGGTAATATATCATCTCCCGCAGGCATTTACAACTGCGAGAGAAAAATCATTTGCGGGGTATTGCAACATAACCTGTTTTCTCAATCAGCTCTTTTCCGGCGGTTGAAAACAGGAAATTTACAATTTTTCCGACATTTTTACTACGCGGCTTGACGGTGATGATACAGCAATCGGCAATAAAGGGATAAGTACCGTTGCGGATATTTTCCACGGTGGGGGCAACTCCGTCGATCGCAAGCAGTTTGATTTCGCCGTTTTTAAACATTTCCGTTGAAAAATAGCGGAATGTAAAGCCGATCGCCTCCTGATAGTTGCGGTAATTTGCTACATCGTTGATGATCCCGCCCATACCGGCAAGGCGGTCTTCTTTCAAGGACGGCATAATTGGTGTTTTGCCCATGATCTTTTCCAGCATGGTCTGGCTGCCACTGCCCTGATTGCGCTGAAATGGCTTGATTTTTCCGCTCATACGCTTATCTATCTGCGACCAGTCGGTGATTTTACCGGCATAAATATCCCGGATTTGTTGTGAAGTAATATTTTTTATAGGATTTTTACTGTTGACAAAAAAGACAAACGCTTCTTTGGCAAAGGGAGTGATCTCATATTTCAAACCTTTGGCTTGGGCATCGGCGATTTGTTTTTTGGATGGCGGGGCGCTGAAAATAAGATCGACTTCATTTTTCAGCAGCTTTTCAAAGGTAATATCCGAACCGTTAGTAACCAAATATTCCCATCGGGAGTGTTTTTCAAATTCGTTGCGGTCATAAAGGGCGCGGACAACGCCTGAATAAACCGGATACAGAGCGTATGCTCCATCCATTTTCGGCAAATCCTTTGAAATCTTGAATTCAGGCGCGGCATCCACCACAACAACTTTGGTTTCAGTACGCCAGGGATCATAAGCGTACCAGTTGATATTGTCGCTCAACTGTTTAAATCGCTCCACCGTGTACCAGCGGTATGCAGGAATAAGGCAAAGGACAAGCAAACAGAGCAATGCAGAACTGCCGGCCCATTTCCAGATTTTTCTGGCTTTGCGGAAGAGCAGAGAATAAATAAAAATCAGCAAAGAAAGCAAAAGGAGCGTCCAGAAAATATTCATTGACACCGGATTAACGCTGCCCAAGCCGATGGCAAGCACTCCCATCATCCATAAAAAAATCGCTCCGCAAAAAATTCCGTAGAAAAACAGTATTTTCAAAGATATTACAAGCGCAGTTTTTTTGCTGTTTTTATTTAAATCATTATCCATTGCTATCTCCGTACTGATTATTTTTGATAATCGCCCGAGTTTAATATACCGTCTCCGCAGGAGATTACAAATCATGGGAAACAATTTTTTGCGTTTTAATATACGTGAGTATCTATTTGTCATTAACTTTGCAAAATCGTTGCAAATAAAAGCAAATCGCAAATAAAAATTCACTTTGACAATGGTATATTACACTGAAGCTGCGGTTATGAATGAAGGGCTGCATAATGGAAATAAGATGTCCGGTTTGCGGTTCAACGCAATACATAAG
>JAZSRU010000042.1:0-4063 GCA_045538635.1 Victivallaceae bacterium | reverse complement strand
CACTATTCTCAATCCTCTCAAACTTCTCATTTTATGCGGCACGCTCCTGTCCTCGCGGCGCTAACCGCGCTTTACTTACTCCGAGAAAGCTTATATACTTTATTCAAAAAGTACCCTTTTCTTTTTTGAAAAGGTGGGCGTTCCACCCGCCTTTTTATTTGCTATCGCATATGCGAATCTCAACAAATATCAAGCATATAACATAAGGCTTGACTAATACATTTGAATCCGCATATCTATGTAAAAGTCCCCTTTTCTTTTTTGAAAAGGTGAGGGGTTTCAGGGGAGCGGAAAAATCTTTTTTTCTTTTAATCAAGAAAAAAGTTTTTCCGCCTTCCTAAACAAGTTCCGATAATGCAAACTATCGGAAGTTTCACATTGATCGAACTGCTCGTGGTAATCGCTATTATTGCCATCCTCGCCGGTATGCTGCTTCCTGCGTTGAATCAGGCTCGTGAAAAAGGCAGATCAGCAGCTTGTACCAACAAACTCAAATCTTTTGGAACTGCGGGTGTTATGTATTCAACTGACTGCGATGACTGGGTTGCTTCAGACGGTATCGGTCCGTGGCCAAATACCGGTCATTACCGCGTTGCCTATAAACTTAGACCGTACATCGGTTCCAATAACTGGAGTTGTCCGAGTGCGAATTATAAGACATGGGTACACTCTACGGAGATGCCGCTTCCGCAGCATTACGCTGTTGAAATGGCTCTCGGTGTCTGGTCAACAGCCGCAGTTAACTACAGACCTGTTAAAATGACTCAGCTTCAGCAGCCGACCAAAGTTGTATATATTGCTGACCGTGTTGCTCCGCCAAGTTCAGACAACGGTATTAATTCTTACAGCTATGCTTTTGCTCCTTTCGGTTCCTATGACGGCAGAAAATGTTGGGATGCCCGCCATGCAGGCAGATTCAATGTCGTTTTCGTTGACGGCAGTGTGAAATCATTCAAAGGTGGGCCCTATGTTTCTGATTATTCCAATCCCAGTACCGAATTTACCAATTATGTTGCACCCTACAAACCCGCTACATGGAGTGCCAAAGGTAAATTTAAAGATTGATATGCAGTATCAAGGAGTATAAACTGTTATGAATAAAAAAACGATTCTTTTTTCGCTCGGACTCTGTTTGTCCGCGACTTCACTGCTGCATGGTCTGGAAGTGAAATATCAGGGCGATGTCCCAGCTTTCAAAAATGCCGCTGCTGAATTGCAGAAGTATGAAAAAGCAATGCTTAAAGGCAAAACCTCAAAAGCAGTTTTCAATTTGAGTATTGACCCGAAACTTCAAGCTGAAGAATGGAAAATTGCAAGTACCGCAGACGGTGTCGCTCTCTCCGGCGGGTCTCCCCGCGGATTGACTTATGCGCTTTATCACTATCTGGAAGATGTCTGCGGCGTGATTTTTATGGATTACAACAAAGAGTACATCCCAACTCTTGCTGATATGCCGACCGGAAATCTCAAACTGCAGGGCAAACCTGCTTTTCTGTACCGTTCTCTTAGTGCTGTTCATTTCGGCAGAGGTGAATTCAATGCCAAACGCCGTATCAACCTGAGCGGCTGGTATCGGATTGCTGGTGCATACGGCGGTGATGCTTCTGCCGGACGCCCCGGTCCGTGTCATTCTTTTGCTTCATATTATCCTTTCAACAGTGCAAATAAGAAAAATCATCCTGAATATTTTTCTTTTGTCAACGGCAAACGCATTGGCGGTCAATTTGTCGGTCAGCTCTGTTTGAGCAATCCCGGTTTGCGTGAGGAAATGCTCAAAAAACTCTATTCCTATATGGATGCTGACAAAAAGGATTTTGAAGCAGGAAAGCGTTTCAGCATTCCTCAAATTTATGATATTTCTCAAAATGACAATCAGAATTACTGCCGCTGTGAAAAATGTAACGCTCTGGCAAAAAAATACGGCAATAAACAGTCAGGGGTGATGCTTGACTTTGTAAATCCGCTGGCAGAAGCAGCAGAGAAAAAAGCTCCCGGAACTTTTATCACCACTTTCGCATATCAGTACACCGAAGATATGCCGGTTGGAATCAAGGCCCGTGATAATGTTATTACTGTTCTTTGCGATACCATGGGCAATGCCGCCGCACCGCTGACCGATGCAACCAATGCTCAATCCCGCAGAAAAATCGAAAATTGGAGCAAAATTTCCAAACTCGGTTTCTGGGATTACGGCGACCAGTTCTCTGAACCGAAAAATCTGCCTGTCGGTACCGAATTTGCGTTCAAAGAAAATGCAGAATATCTGTTGAAAAACAACATCATCAACCACAAGCTTGAAATAAGTTCATCCAAGCATCCTGATTCACGCGAATACAAATATTATCTCATGTCCAATTTCATGGAAAATCCCGCCGCGGATTTCAACAAATTGGCTGAAAAATTTGCCAAAGCATATTACGGCCCTGCGGCTGAACTCTTTCTCCAGTACAGAAAACTGATTTATGAATCAGGTAAAAAGAGAAATATTTTTATTCCCATGTATCCCTACGGCGGCGGTATTTATTCACATCTGGATATTCAGACTGTGCTTAAAGCTCATGAGATTTTCGCGCAGGGCAGGGAACTGCTGAAAAATGATGCAGAATTGCTCAAACGCTGGGATCTCGCCGCTCTCGCTCTCGACCGCGCCACTCTCTGGCGTCTGCTGCAGCTTGGCAATGAATGGTTCAGAATGGGCAGAAATGCCGCTGATTTCCCGATCAAAGATCTGACTGCCATTCACGCCCGCGCCAAAAAAGTTCATTTCCAGTATGTCAATGAACTCAATGCGCTTCTCACCCCGACCCCGAGAAATAAGGATATTCACAAAAAACTGATTGCTTCACTTGAAAGTGAATATGCCAAACTCAATTCAATCATCAATACTTTCAACAAAAAGATTGCTTTGCCCGAACAGTTCAGCAGTATCGATCCCGCCCGTGTTTATCTGATATTGCCCGAACAGTTCAGCAAGGCGAAGTTTGTTGACGCTCCGGATGCTCTCTCCGGCAAAGCGATCCGTTTCTTCCAGCAGAATGCCAAAAAGACTGCCAAAATCAAATTCCCGCTCCGCATGGAACATTTTGATTATCACAAGTGGAAAGGTGAAACCGCAGGCTGGATCGGATTGCCGTCTTTCGATGACAATGAGTTCAAATGGGTCAAATTCGGCAGAGTTTACAATGTTACAACTTCTTCGACTTTTGCGGTCAATTCATGGGCATTGCTCTGCTCATTCGGTGATGCTTACAGCCCTGACAAGGTCAATAACTTTGACGGCTGGATCCGAATGAAAGTTGTCAAAGATGCGGATAAGAAAGTTGAAAGCGTCCTCATCGACAGCATTGTTCTCGTCCGTGATCCTGTCATGAAAACTGCCGCAGAGGGTGAAGCTGCAGTCAAGGTCAATAATGTTGCATCCTATGCTGTAAACAAGACTGCGTCAGATTCATGGGAGTTTGAATACAAACGCATTTTCGTTAACAAGGATAAGGCTTCATGGCTGCCCGAACTTGAGAAAAATGCCGCCAATTTCTGGCGCATTCATCCCAAATACAAGTATATTCAGGGCTATAACCGCAATATAATACTCAAATTTGATTTGCCACAGAATACAAAGAAAGCAGATATTTCTGCATGGATCGGCAACTTCGCTGATTCAAAAACCAGAAGAGTCTATATGCAGGTGTCAGAGGACGGAAAAAATTTCAAACTGCTCAAGGAAATAGAGTTTTTCCCGAAACCCGGCTATATTCACAGTACATATGAAATGAGCGGTAAATCATCTGCACTGTGGGTGCGTTTGATTCGCAAAATCGAAAAAGGCGACGGCGCGGCTTACGGCTTCGGCGCACTTTTCAAAGAAGTTACCATCCGTTTCAGCGGCAAATGACCTGATCAAAAAATATTAAAAAACAAAAATGGGGTTGTTGCAAAAATGATTCTGCGGGAAAGACACCTTTTTGAAAAAAGGTTATCTTCCCCGCACCCCATCTTTCAAAAACTTTTAAGAGGAATTGCTATTGTTACCGATAAAAACAATTCCGAATTTTTTTTATTTCCT
>JAZSRU010000130.1:0-12028 GCA_045538635.1 Victivallaceae bacterium | reverse complement strand
GAACGCGGCTGTATCGTCACCGAAGACGGCTGCGAACTCCTCTCCAAGAAGTTCATGTCTCTCAAGGACTGCAAACTCGATTAATAGTTTGATTTGAAGATGTTTGCGGGGAAGTAAAACTTTTTTGAAAAACAGTTTTCTCCCCCACACCCCATCTTTCAAAAAACTTTTGTTCAAAAACGGATTTCATTTTTGTTCACACAAAAATTGAAATCCGTTTTTTTATTAAAATTGCATGTTTTTATTTGCATTTTTACATTTTGGTTATATATTATATGACTTGAATAATCGTCGGCACAGTGCCGGCAGCTTTTCAGCGGCCCCATTTTATGGCTTGACACCGCTGAAAGGATAAAACAACAAAACATCCAATAGAAAGGGATAGTTATGGCAACTGCAAGTCAGGCAAAACACAAATTCTGCCGTCGTATCGGTCAGTGCATTTGGAATGACCCCAAATGCCCCAGCGTTAAACGTCCTTACCCCGCCGGTCCTCACGGCAAAGGCCGCCGCGCAAAACTCTCAACCTACGGCGAATTGCTCATCGAAAAACAAAAACTCCGTTTCCACTACGCCATCAGCGAAAAACAGCTCGCTATCGCTTATCAGAAAGCTAAAATGGGTAGCGGTCTTACTCACGAAAAACTTTTCCGCAGCCTCGAACAGCGTCTGGACGCTCTCGTTTACCGCTGTGGTTTCGCTCCCACCATCTTTGCAGCAAAACAGGCTGTAAACCATGGTCACATCTATGTTGACGGCAAACGCGTTGACCGCGCTTCATACCTCGTCAAACCCAGTCAGGTCATCTCTATCAACGCTGAAAAATCTCCCGCTATCGCTGAAGCTGCACGCAAAAACAACACTGCCGCTCCCGCATATCTGGAAGTTGATCTCGAAGCTCTCAAAGCTACCTTGATCCGTCAGCCGGAAGTTGATGAACTCCCGCTCGATGTCAAACTTATGAGCGTCGTTGAATACTACGCAGGTTAATTCCTGAAAGTTCGCTTCTCAAGCCGTCCGCTTCAAACGGACGGCTTTTTTTGTGTCTGTACATTCTCTCCCCGAACGCAAAAAAGAAGAAATACTCTACGGAGCGGAAAAATAATACTCCTTGAGCAATCATTCAACAAATTGTTTGAATAAAGATATTTTTTGATAAATATACTTGATTTTTTGATTATATGCAGTATCTTTTTTAAAACGAAAGGATTTTATATGTTTTTGTACGAAAATAAAAGCATCAATACAGTAAAAGAGGATGAAGGAACAATCCTCCGTCCCACTCTCGACATTTTCCGTCAACGCTCAAATGGCAAACCTCTCGGCGCAGTGCTGGTTCTCCCCGGCGGAGGATATGGTCATCTCGCTGAACATGAAGGCGGCTATCTCGCATCTCATTTTGCCCGGATGGGTTTTCACGCATTTGTCCTCAAATACAGAATTGCTCCCAACCGCTTTCCCGCTCCGCAGCAGGATGTCCTCCGCGCCATCCGCATAATCCGTGCCAATGCCAAAACATGGGAAGTCGATCCGGACAAAATCGCCATTCTCGGCTTTTCTGCAGGCGGTCACCTCTGCGCTTCATGCGGCACGGGATATAAAGACATTCCGATTGAAAAAATTGACGAAATCGACAATCAGCCGTCAAATCCAAATGCTATGATCCTCTGCTATCCGGTCATTGACATCTGTCAGGATTGGGCCAATAAACCTACAGGCAACAATCTCTTTGGCACCCAGGAACTCACTCCGCAGAAATATGAATGGTGTTGTCAGAATAAAGTCAGCGATGACACTCCCCCCACATTCATCTGGCACACAGCACCCGATGAAGCTGTACCAGTTGAAAATTCAATCTGCTTTGCCAAAGCAATGTGGGCGAAAAAAAGAAAATGCGAACTCCATGTTTTCCCGGAAGGACCTCACGGCATAGGAGTCGGATATCTGTATCCCAATGCTCACATGTGGATCGAACTGGCGGCAAAATTCCTCAAAAACAATTGTGATTTTCCAACAGTCTGATGAACGGACAACCGGATTTTTTAAAACACGCTGTGCTGGGAGATATTCCCATTGAATATTCTCCCCGCCGCACACGCGCCGCAATCGGCTTGAAAGTTGTTGATAATGAATGTATTATCTCGCTGAAACTGCCATCTTTGCGGCGCATTGATATTTCAGAACTTACACCATTTATTGATAAAAACGCCCCATGGCTCACAAAAAAGCGTAACGATATCGCCCGGCAGCTTGTCAAACGCACTTATGAACCCGGCGATAAATTTTTCTATCTCGGCAGAGAATGTTTGCTGCTCCAGGGACAGACATCTTATTTTGACGGTGAAAACTTTTATGTTTCAACACACAGTCCGGCATTGAACAAACGGGAAATGCAGAAACTCTACAAACATCTTGCCGAAAATTTTATCGTTCCCCTGTGCCGTCAATACGCGGCAGATTTCGGCTTGACTATCGGCAAAATACGCATCAGCAATGCAGCAAAACGCTGGGGTTCATGCAATTCAAAAGGAGATTTGAATTTCGCACTGCACCTGATAATGTGTCCGGAAGACTTCATACGCCACACGATCTGTCACGAACTCGCCCACCGCCTGCACATGAATCACTCCAAAGCTTTTTATGCGGCACTGCATCGTTTTTATCCGCATCCGGTTCCATTGATCGACCAATGGAAATACCGTCCGCTTTGAAATCAATCACTTATTTCCCCGCTGCTGTTTGCCAGCTTGACTGACAAAAGAGCAAGCCCCCCTGCAATCACTTCGCGCTGAACAATCACATCATGCGGCACTTTCAAAGCGACATTGGCAAAATTCCAAATACCTTTTATCCCGCCCTTGACCATTTGATCAGCAACACGCTGAGCATAATCAGCAGGTACACAGATAATACCGATTTTTACTTTCAACTTATCAATGATCGCACTTAAATTATCAGCAGCAAGTATTTTACGGTTGTGAATGACCGAACCGATTTTCTCTGCTGATGCATCAAATGCGGCAATTATCTTCAAACCGCAATCCTCAAAGCCCTCATACCCCAGAATGGCACTGCCGAGAGATCCAGCCCCCACCAGAACCGCTTCTGTTGTGTTGTGCCAATTCAGAAAAGATTTTATCCCGTCTATCAACTGGTCGATCTGATATCCGACTCCGGAGCGCCCGGTAATACCGGTAAGTGCAAGATCTTTGCGCACAACGATTTCACCGATATTCATATACTCGGCAAGAACCGGAGCAGAAACTATCTGTTCTCCCAGCGCACGCAATTCAAAAAGTTTATACAAATATGTTGGGAAACGCCTGATCGTCGGCGATTTCAAAACCTTATGTACGGGCATGATAAAATTTTCCGTTACGCAAGCTCGTGATGCATCAGACAGCTTTTGATTGTGTTCTGCATCAGCACAGCAATAGTCATCGGACCGACACCGCCGGGAACAGGAGTGATTGCTGAAGCTTTTTCTGCGACCTCATCATATTTCACATCACCGACAAGCTTGTAACCTTTTGGCGCTGAAGCATCTGCAACACGGTTAATACCGACGTCAATAACGACCGCACCTTCTTTGATCATATCGGCAGTAACAAATTCAGGTTTGCCGATGGCGGCAACAACAATGTCTGCCTGACGGACAAGTTCAGCAAGATTGCGTGTCATGGAATGAACGCAGGTAACTGTCGCATTGGCATGGGGATTTTTCTGAAGCATAAGAGCGGTCATGGGTTTGCCGACAATATTGGAGCGGCCGATAACAACAACGTGTTTGCCTGCGGTTTCAACTCCGCTTTTTTCCAGAAGGATCATGACACCATAGGGCGTGCAAGGAAAAAATCCGTCAGTTCTGCCGAGCAGCATTTTACCGACATTTACCGCATGAAAACAGTCCACATCTTTTTCGGGAACAATGGATTCAATAACTTTCTGCTCATCGATCTGCGGCGGCGGCGGACTCTGAACGAGAATGCCGTGAACATTTTCATCTTTGTTCAAACGATCGATCAACGCCAGCAGTTCATCCATCGTGGCATCTTTGTCAAGGACATGATGAAATGAGCGGATGCCCAGTTCTTCACATTTTTTGACCTTGGCACGCACATAAACCTGTGAAGCAGGATTGTCGCCGACCAGAATCACGGCAAGTCCGGGGGTGATATTCTTGCTTTTCAAAAAGGCAACTTTTTCAGCATTTTCGCGATTGACTTCTGCTGAAATCATTTTTCCGTCAATAATTTTTGCAGTCATAAAAACTCCGTTATTACTTAGTATTCCGTTCTTTCTGAACGGCATCAAAATCAAAAGTTCCGCCGTTTTTGGCGAACCAGTCTTTGTACTTGTTAATGATAAATTCCTGTTCCTGGGGAGGAGCAAAATACAAAGTTCCGCTCATATCATCCTCGACACAGAAAGGAATCAGTTTCGGGGTACGCTCTGTCAGCTTCTTAAAATGCTCCTCGCTGTAAAAGGGCGTATTCGGAGCAGTCAGAACCCATGAATAAAACTTCAATCCTGTAAGCTCACACAATCTTTTGTATTTTTCATAAATCATCAGAATATCGCCATTGACGATATCAGCACGGTCGGCAGTTGACAGGATTCCTTTTTCAACTACATGGATACTATCCAAAATCTCTGTGACTTCTGCACGCAAAGCGGCATTGGATTTTTCTTTTTCAACCGCAGGATCGGAGCATCCGCAGAAAGATGTCATCAAAACTGCCAGCACAGCAAACAGAAAAAAAGTTTTTTTCATCATTTTTCCTCCAAATATTTAATTGCATCCATAGCTGCGGCACACCCCATCCCGGCGGCATGAATTGCCTGACGGTACAACGGATCAGCGCAATCTCCGGCGGCGAAAACACCTTTCAGCGAAGTTTCGGCTTTCCCGTTTTTGAGTACGATATAACCCTTTTCATCAGTTTCAATGAAATCTTTGTAAATGGCAGTAGCAGGGATATGACCGAGCGCTGCAAAAAATCCCTTGCAGTCAATCACCCGTTTTTCCAGAGTTTTCACATCATGGATTGCGACACCTTCGACCTCTTTTTCACCAACGATCTCATCAATAATGGCATTGGTAACAATTTCGATTTTGGGATTATTGCGGGCGCGATCGACCATGATCGGAGAAGCTCGGAACTCATCCCGGCGGTGAACCAGATAAACTTTGGATGCAAATTTGGTAAGAAATGTTGCCTCCTCCATTGCCGAATCGCCGCCGCCGGCAACAACAACATCCATATTGCGGTAAAATGCGCCGTCACAGGTGGCACAGGCAGAAACACCTTTGTTTTTAAGTCTTTCTTCTGACTCCAACCCCAGCCAGCGCGGAGTGGCACCGGCAGCAATAATAACAGCTTCAGCTTCAATTTCCTTGCCTGACATCAATTTCAGAACCTGACTGCCGCCATCAGAAAAATTTACGGAATTGACCTTATCAAAAATCACTCTGGCACCGAAACGCTTTGCCTGTTTGTCCATTTTGTCCATCAATTCATAACCATTGACACCGTCCTCAAAACCGGGGAAATTTTCGACTTCACTGGTTTGAGTGAGCAATCCGCCGGGCAGCTGTCCCGAAATAACAAGCGGTGCCAATGATGCGCGGGCGGCATAAATTGCAGCAGTCAATCCTGCAGGGCCGCATCCGATAATAACCAGACGTTCTTTTTCCATATTTTCTCCTTGATATTATAATTTCAAAAAATTACATAAAACACACCAATCACAAGTATCAATCCACCTGCAACGGCAAAAATGATTCTCAACCTTGTCGAATTAATATCTTTTTTGACTGCATAACCGTCGGCCAGACGCCCATATCCATGAGTGTGAAAATAACGGGCAAGGCGTTTGCGGTCACGCAAAGCCCGGGCACTGCGGCGTTTTTTAACAGTCACCGTCAGAATTCCTTTCAGCCGTCAATTCCGGGGCGGAACTGTTCATCACCTTTAAAGCTGCTGATTGTTTCAACCAGCAATTTTACGGCGCCTTCAATATCACGCAAGTCACAAATCTCCACAGGTGAATGCATGTAACGGTTGGGAATACTCATCAAGCAGGTCGCAACTCCGGAACGGGTCAACTGAATTCTTGCGGCATCGGTACCGCCGGTTGCACGGTGGGCAGCTGTTTCCTGATAATTGATTTTATGTTTTTTGGCAACAGCGCGAATCATTTTGCCGAGTACGACATTATTGTCGGCACTGCGGGTGAGTTCAGGGCCGCTGCCGAGTTTTATATCACCGAGAAGTTTTTTCGGGATATCAGGCAAATCGGTGGTAAAACCGACATCGATTGCAAAACCGACCTGCGGATCGATTTCAAAACTGCTTGTTGCCGAACCGCGCAATCCGACCTCTTCCTGCACTGTACCTACTCCGTAAACAGCAACATTCAGCTTGCGTTTGGCAAGTTCACGCAAAACCTCAGCAACAATAAAAGCACCGACTTTATCATCCATTCCTTTGGACATGACGCGGTGTTCTCCGAGAAAACGGAGATTGGGACACATTGCTACGGGATCACCGATTGAAACAAGTTTCTCTGCTTCCTTGCGGCTTGATACACCGATATCGATCCACATATCATGAAGGTCGGGAGCTATTTCGCGTTCTTTGGCGGAGAGCAGATGGATCGGTTTTTTACCGATAACGCCATGGACTTTGCCGTTTTCCGTCAGGATTTCAACTTCACTGGCGGGGACATTCAACTTATCAATACCGCCGTTCGGCCGGAAATAAAGCAGTCCGTCATCATTGATATAAACTATTTGGAACCCGATTTCATCATAATGTCCGGCAAGCATGACACGGAATGGAGCGCCGGGATTCAAAACTCCCATTGTATTGCCGAGGACATCAGTTTTCACTTCATCACAGAATTTGCTGATATATTCTCTGAAAACTTTTGCGGCAGGCTCTTCGTAACCTGACGGGCTGGAAGAATTCATAAAATCTTCCATGAATTTCAAACTGCTTTTATTCATAATCACCTCTTAAATCTTGCTCAATGCAACGCAGGCATTGGAACCACCAAATGCAAAACTGTTGCTGATAGCATGTTTCAACCCTGCTGACGGGCGGTATTCACGAACCAGATCCGCCCATGAAAATTCATCTTCCGGCTCATCCAGGTTGATTGTCGGAGAAACAAAATCATCCTCAAGCATCATCGAAGTAAAAATCAATTCAGCAGCACCTGTGGCTCCGATCATATGACCGGTCTGAGATTTTGTACTGTTGATCGCAATTGCAGAACCGAAAACATTTTTGATCGCACGCATTTCAACGGGATCGCCGACCGGAGTTGAAGTACCATGCGTATTGACATATTGGATATCCGCTTCCTTCAAACCGGCATGAGCGATTGCTGCACGCATAACATCTTCACTGGCAGCAGCATCCGGAACAACCATATCAGTTGCATTGCTGTTTGCCGCCCAGCCGCTGATTTCGGTAATCGGCTTGCCGCCGCGGGCTTTGATACTTTCTTCGGATTCAAGCACCATCCATGCCGCGCCGGATGCAAGCACGAAACCATCACGCTGACGATCAAAAGGACGGCTGGCAGCAGCAGGATTATCAATAAAATTAGTTGAAAGCGCACGCATAGCACAGAAACCGAGGCATTGGGTCCAGTCGAGCTGTTCAGCACCTCCGACCAGCACCATATCATATTCGCCTGAACGGATAAGTCTGGAGGCAACTATAACTGAAAGTGTACTGGTGGCACACGCGGCTGAGATATCATAACTTTCCCCTTTCAAACCAAAATAAAGAGAAACTATCGCCACAGCACTGGACGGCATAACACGGGGAACACTGAACGGAGAAACAGAACGGATTTTTCCGCTTTCCATAAAACCATGAGTACAAATAGTATTTTCTTTGCCGTTTGAATTGGCAACACCGCCGACAATGGCGACTCTTTTGCCGCGCAAAGTTTCAGGATCGATTTTTGCTTCCTGCAGAGCTTCATAAACAGCAGAAACAGACATCGTGGCAACCGGAGGAGCAAAGCGGAGCATTTTACGGTCAAACAATTCTGCATCCGGTGTTGCATCAGCAATACCTGCAATACAGCTTTCAAGATTATGGGACCTGAATTCTTCACAAAAAACGATTCCGCTTTTGCCATCTTTCAAAGCCTGACGGTTCACCGCCAACCCCTTGCCCAAAGGGGTAATCAAACCGCGGCCGGTGATATAAACTTTTTTCATATTACATTTCCATTATGGTATGTTTTGATTAAAAAATATGTCTTTTGCATAATATAAGACAGATTTTTCAATTTTGCAACAAAAAAACTGCATATTTCTTCTGGAATATTTCAAAATATGGCGTTATATTTAGCAAAAGTCATTTTTTTACGGAGATTTCAATGAAACTTTTAGATGTCAAACAACTTTGCATTGACTTGCATAACGGCAAAAAAAGATTCCCCGTTGTCGGAGATGTCTCTTTTGCCGTTGAACAGGGAGAAATCCTCGCTATCGTCGGGGAATCCGGATGCGGCAAAAGCATTACCAGCCTCGCTGTCGGCAGATTGCTCGACCCCGCCGTTGCTTCCATAAAAGCTGAACATATCCTGCTGAATCTCAATGATTCATCCTTTGACATTCTGAATGCTTCAGCAAAGGAATTGCGCAAAATCCGCGGCGGCGGCATCGGTTACATTTTTCAGGAACCGGCAGTATCACTCAATCCGGTATTCACCATCGGCGCACAGATTATTGAAACTCTCAAGCTCCACCGCAAAGATATCAAAAACTATCAAGCCGAAGCCGTGCGTTTGCTCAATGCAGTAGGAATCCCCGATGCAGATGCCAGATTAAAAGCATATCCGCATGAACTTTCCGGCGGCATGCAGCAGCGAGTCATTATCGCCATGGCTCTGGCTGGAAATCCGCAACTCCTTATCGCTGATGAACCTACAACTGCGCTCGATGTTACTGTTCAAGCACAGATACTCGAATTGATATACACTCTGTGCAAAGAACATCACCTCGGCGTCATCCTCATCACCCACAATCTCGGCATTGTTGCCCGACTCGCCGACAACCTCGCAGTCATGTATGCCGGAAACATTGTGGAAAAGGGAAATGCGCAATATCTGCTGAAAAATCATGCCCACCCATATACACGCAAACTCCTTATGAGCGTGCCGCGCCTCGGTGCTGAACAGCAGGAATTATCCACTATTCCGGGTAATGTTCCCTCCCCCGAAAACTATCCTGCGGGATGCCGCTTCTGCGACCGATGTGACAGAGCCAAAGAACTTGGAAAAGAAGCACTTGCACGCTGTTCATCTCAAGTGCCGCCGGAAACTGAAATAGCCCCCGGACACTTCTGCCGCTGTTTTTATCCATTGACAGAGGAGAATAACGCATGAAAAACACCCGTTTTCTGATAATGCTTTTTGCATTGGTACTTATAGTTTTTGCAACCATGCTGATCATCCGCAGCTACAATCCGTCAAAAAAACTGCAGCAAACTCACCGGGAAGAACTTGCCGCTGCGGCAGAATTGCAGAGCATGCTCGGAGAAGCATATATCCTCTATAACCGCAACGACCTCAATGCCGCAGAGAAAAGGCTGCACTTGCTTCTGCGCAGCAATCCCGACAATATCAGCGCACTGCAAATGCTCGGCAATATTTATTATACTCTGAAAAAATATGATGAGGCGGCAACTATCTTCACCCGTCTGATAGAAATTGATGAATTGAGTTCAGTTCATTACAACAATCTCGGTCAGGTATTATTTCAGCAAAACAAAGTTGCCGAAGCCGTATTTTATTTCAAAAGAGCCATCGAACTTGCTCCGGATATAGCCCAGCCGCACCTGAATCTCGCTGAAGCATATATCCGCTTGAATAACAAAAAACTCGCCCTCAGTGAACTTAAAAAAGCATTTGAAATCGAAAAACAGAAAAACTCCATAACCATTAATTTTTCAGCATTCAATGCTTTAAAAAATGAAAAAGAATTTCAGGAACTCATCAAACTTAACACCAGCGGAGAACAAAAATGAGCAAAATCCGTATCATGCCCGATGCTTTAAGCAATAAAATCGCCGCCGGTGAAGTTATTGAACGCCCCGCATCCGTCGTCAAAGAACTCGTCGAAAACGCCATTGATGCCGGAGCTACTGCCATTAAAATCGAAATCGAACGCGCCGGATCCCGTCTGATAATGGTAACCGATAACGGCTGCGGCATGGACGGAGATGATGTTCTGCTGGCATTGGAAATGCATGGCACCAGTAAACTGCTTGAAGAAAAAGACATTTTCACCATTTCCACTCTCGGCTTCCGCGGTGAAGCCATTCCGTCCATAGCTTCAATTTCCAAATTCACTATAAAAAGCCGCAACCGCGAATCAATCGAAGGAACTTCCGCTGTCGTTCACGGCGGCAAATTCATTTCATGTTCTCCGACCGGATCATCACAGGGAACATGCATCAGAGTCGAAGACCTGTTTTTCAATATTCCGGCACGGAAAAAATTTCTGAAATCCCCTGCCACCGAACAACAGCACATTGAGGAAACTGTACTCAATTTATCAATACCGTTTCCAGAGATTTCATTCACTCTCATTGCTGACGGCAAAATAATCTTCCAATCACCTGCCGCCGGCGATCACAGCGCGCGGCTGCGGGCAATTTTCGGCAAAGAGTTTCAAAATGAAATGATCAAAGTTGATTATCAGAACGGACCGTTAAGTATTTACGGCTTTATCGCCAAACCGGGATTTACCAAAAGCACCAGGCTTTCACAGCGGACTTTCGTAAATAACCGCAAAGTTGAATCTTTTGCCATTTACCGCGGTATCAGAAACGGTTATGCCGCCATGGAAAAGGGCCGTTACAATCCATGTGTCCTTTTCATTTCACTGCCTGCTGACCAGCTGGATGTGAATGTGCATCCGGCAAAACGCGAGATACGCTTCAAGCAGGAATTTGTCATTTCTGCGGAAATTGAAAAAGCCATAAAAAATACTCTTGCCGGCAATCCGGTAAAAACAGAAAACCTCATTGAAAAATTCCGTATTTTCGATAACGGCAAAGCCTCTCTTGATTCAATTTTTGACGGAGCCTCACTCTCCTACACACCGGTTGCCGCTCCGGAACTTGAATTTACCAGTAAAAACCCAAAAGAAACTGCCGGAGAGTACCGGAATCCAATTCAAAATTACACCTCTCCGCTCAACGGTCAGGAATTACTCGACAGCCTGATGACCGATCTGCCGGATTTTCCGCGCCCCCCGCAGGAAATCAATACAATTCCAACAACAGACGATACGGATGATGAATCCGATTCAAATGATTTCATTACTTCTCCGCTCGCGCAGAACGATGAAATCCCCGACCGCATCATCGGCATTCTCGACAACAGCTACATCCTTTGCGAAAGTGCAAATCATTCGCTGAAAATCATTGACCAGCACGCCGCACATGAACGCATTATGTTTGAGCGGCTTACCCGCAAAAAAGCAGACAGTTCCGCATCCCAGGCATTACTGATTCCGCAAACTGTGGAACTGCCATTGCAATACTCAACTTTGCTCCAGCGCAATCTCAAAACATTCAGTCAACTCAATTTTGATATTGAACCGCTTGGCGGCAGATCGTTTATGCTCAACGCGGTTCCACTCGATTTTCCGACCTCAAACTGTGAGGCATTCTTTGAAGAAATGCTCGCTGAACTCATCGAAAACAACAGCACCAAAACTACTCTTGCCGCCGAAAAAATCGCTCAGGCTGCATGCAAAGCCGCTGTCAAATTTCACGATAACATCACCATCGAAGGTGCAAAACTGCTCCTTGACCAACTGCGCAAATGTGAACAGGGTACTCTCTGTCCGCATGGCCGCCCGACTGTTATCGAAGTAACTCAATCCGAACTCATCAAGCGCTTTCACCGCTGAAAACCTATCTATTACTATCATCAATATTTCTCTGCACTCAAGATACAAAAAAAGAGTTGTTGCAAAAATGATTCT
>JAZSRU010000073.1:0-3856 GCA_045538635.1 Victivallaceae bacterium | reverse complement strand
TATATGCTGCCGTACTTGCATACCATGCTGTAAAAATATACAACGGGCTTATGCCAATGCGATAGCAAATAAAAAATGGCGGGTTCCGCCGTCGCCAAAGGCTGTGGCGGGACAGGGGACGCCATCTTTTTACTTGGAAAGCTGGTGGAAAAAAAGTAAAAGCTGCCTCCCGAAAAGGAAACAGCTTTCTTTTGCTTACTTTTCTTTCACTGGGAAAGAAAAGTAAATTATTCCCATTCAATGGTGCCCGGGGGCTTTTGAGTAATGTCATAAACGACGCGGTTGACACCGTCAACTTCATTGATAATGCGGTTTGACATGGTATCGAGAAGTTCCCAGGGGAGGCGGACGACTTGAGCGGTAACGGCATCAACGCTGTTGATGGAGCGGATGGCGATTACATAGTCATAAGTGCGTTTGTGATTTTTCATGCCGACAGTTTTGACGGGAACGAAAATCGCAAAAGTTTGCCATGTTTTGTGATACCAGCCGGATTTGAGAAGTTCTTCAGTAACGATAGCATCAGCTTCACGGAGAATGTGAAGAGTGTCGCGTTCAATGGCGCCGATGTGACGGACTCCGAGGGAGGGGCCGGGGAAGGGGTGACGGTCGAGGAGTTCAGAGGGGAGACCGAGCAAACGGCCGAGTTTGCGGACTTCATCTTTGAAAAGACGGTCAACGGGTTCGACGAGTTTAAATTTGAGGTTTTCGGGGAGGCCGCCAACATTGTGATGACTTTTGATAACGCCATTGGGGTTGCCGTCGAGGGGGATACTTTCGAGGATATCGGGATAAATAGTGCCCTGACCGAGGAAAGGAGCGCCGGTTTTGGCAGCAGCATCGGCGAAAACTTCAATAAATTCTTTACCGATGATTTTGCGTTTCTGTTCGGGATCGGAAACACCTTTGAGTTTATCGAGGAAACGATCGGAGGCATCAACATAAACGAGATTCATGTCGAAGTTGCGGGCGAAAATTTCCTGAACATTTTCGGCTTCATTTTTGCGGAGGAGACCGTGATTGACGAAAACGCAGGTGAGCTGTTTACCGATGGCCTTGTGAATGAGGGCGGCAACGACGGAAGAGTCAACACCGCCGGAAAGACCGAGAACCACGGTCTGATCGCCGACCTGTTCACGAATGTCTCTGATGGCTTCTTCGAGGAAGTTTTCCATGGTCCATGAGCCGGAACATTTGCATGTATTGAGGCAGAAATCGACGGCTTCAGCGATGGCGTCAGCCTTGCTTGCTTCATCATCGATTTCGATTTGGAGCATGGGGATGTTGAGGGATTGGAATTTTGCGAGATCCTCATCGCGGGCAGGGGCGGATTTGTCCTTGCAAACGATGATACCGACGGGTTTTTCCTGATTGACGCGATCGGCGGTGACGGTGTAAGGCATTACCATAGTGTAAATGTTTTTGTCACGGACGGCGCGTGCGATTTTCTGAATATCGTCACAGACGAAGTTCAGCATAACGATTGTTTCGGGTGTTTGTTTCATACTGTCCCTTTCTGAAAAATATTATACTATAATTTACATCAGAAAAGAAATATTTTCAATACAGATATTTTGTTTTTTTAATATTTTTTTGAGATGAAGAAGAAAAGCTGATCAAAAAGTCATAAATTGCAAAATGCATAAAAACGAAAATAAGCGCATGGAAAAAGATTTTGCATATATTGACATGGCGTTGAAACAATCGCGATTTTCGGGGCATTTCTGATAAAAACATAATGTCGCATAAGATGCGTTATGCAAGAGAGGAGGTTTTATGAAAAAATTGCTACTATGATTTTGATTTTTTATCGTTTTTTTCACAAATTTTTTAACAATTAATTTATTTTTTGAAAGTATTTTATTATGAAACTACATCTTAAAAAATTTTCTGTTTCTATTGATTTGGATTCAGAGTCTGTTGTTGGTATTTTTATTGATGGAAATGCGGTTTATTTTATTCATTCAGATTCTACTATTACATCTTTTGAACATGGTGAAATGACTTGTTATCGTTTTGGTGTTCCTATAAATGTTTCAGATGATGTTACTTTTTTGGATTATTTTAATAATTTTAACGCAAAGGATTTTTTTGATGGCTTATCGCAAAAAAATGAAAAAAAGTTGGTCTCGAAAAAATTTTCGAAGAGGTCTTGGTGTAAAAAAAGTTAATTGGGAAGACAGCCCTATGCGTGGAGGAATTCGTATGTAATGCCTTGTTATAGACCTTATCTTGGTTTTCAATCTCCTTCTGGGAAAGTTTATTTTTCTCCTGATAAGGATAAGAAATGGCCTATGTTTCCAATTCCTTGCGGTAAATGTCTTGGATGTCGTCTTGAGTATTCGCGACAATGGGCAATACGCTGTATGAAAGAAGCAAGTTTGCATCAAGATAATTGTTTTGTTACTATTACTTATGATGATAAATTTCTTCCGAAAAAAGGCGTTTCCAAAAAGGATTGTCAAGATTTTTTAAAGCGTTTGAGGAGGAGTATTGAATATCATAATTTATCTGTTTGTAAAACTGGTTTACGATATTTTTTGTGTGGTGAATACGGCGGTCAAACTTGTAGACCACATTATCATGCAATTTTTTTCGGTTTTCATCCTCGCGACCTTGTCGAGTTTGGTTTTAAGAATGGCTATGCAACTTATGTTTCGCCCTTTTTGACTAATGTGTGGGGCAAAGGTCGCGTAATGGTTGGAGAATCAGTTACTTTTGAGAGTTGTGCATATATTGCACGCTATATTATGAAACAATATGAAAAGAAAGGAGATAGTTCATATGATGAGTTCTATAAAATTTTTAACAAAGATTTTATCCTTTGCAGTAGGCGTCCTGCCATCGGCTATCAATTTTTTGAAGACAATCAGCGAGAAATTGAACGATTGGACAAAGTCTTAATCCGTCCCGGCGTGGTTTCTTTACCTCCTAAGTATTTCTCACGGAAATTAAGAGAGCTTAATCCGGAGAAATACGAAGAGATTAAGCAGCGCCGGATTGCTAATGCTCCAGTTGAAAGTCTTGAACGTTCTATGAAGCGTTTACATGCTGCAGCTGTGGCAAAAGAAAAACAAATACAAAGTTTAAAACGAGGTTTATGATGAGTTTTTTTAAGAAAGATAAAAAAGTTCCGGAAGGATCTTTAATTTTGGTCTCCGTTGTTGATACTGTTGCTGAAAAATTCGGCGCCTTGGTTCAGATTGATAATGAAAAGGCTGCTGTCCGCGCTTTTCGTGATATGGTGCGTGATAAGCGTTCTGTGATCGGGCAACATCCGTCTGATTTTGAGCTTGTCCGCATTGGTTATTTTAATCCGTCAACTGGTGATATTTATTCAGCGCAAAGAGATGGAAAACCGGAGGTTATTATCACTGGTTTTGATGCTGATTGTTGCAATCAGTTTGAAGGTGTTCCTAACATTGAAAGAGAGGTTACAAATGCAGTTCAGAACGAAGTACAGCCGTCCGAAAAGTAAGTCTATTGTTTTTGACCCTTCTAAGTCTTTGACGATTGGAAGTGCCAAAGATGAGTGTGATATCAACAGGATTCTTGACACTTATAAGCGCACTGGCGCGTTGCCTAATTCTTTGACCGGTGACAGTTTTATGTCCCGGAATCCTATGTATGGTGATTTTTCCGGTGTTACGGATTTTACAACTATCCGTTATAAGCTTGATGAAGCTGAACGCCAGTTCATGGAATTGCCTGCGTATATTCGTAAGCGCTTTGACAATGATCCTCAAAAGCTTGTTGAGTTCATTGATTCTCCTGGCAATTATGAGGAAGCGGTTAAACTTGGACTTATTGAAAAGAGAACATTGCAAGTTGATACCGCTGTAGAGCCGACCGAGCC
>JAZSRU010000170.1:0-7970 GCA_045538635.1 Victivallaceae bacterium | reverse complement strand
CAAAAAAGAGGAGGGACAAAACGAACATTCCGCCGAAAAACAGCCTGACACCACACAGCCGCTGACACTATCGCGCCAGCGTTACAAAACGGGGATGGACATCCCCTTGCGGGGGTTCAGGGGGGCGCAATTAGCCCCCCTTGCAATAAAAAATCAGTCTGCGTTTAAAACACAGCTGTTTATTTTTTCTGAAGAAAAATATAATTCAATTCAGGAGAGAGCAGAAGTTTTTTGAATGCCGGCAGCGCAGCGGCATTTTCCGCATCCATCAATCCGGAACGGTTGCTGAGATAAACTGATATTTCGACGCAATCTGATGATTGTTGTTCAATATGATACCCGAATGTAAATATGCCGCCGATACTGCGGGAGACATTTTCAAAGCCATTTGAATCAGCAAAAGTATAATTTTCCGGCAATCTGATTTTTATGCGCACACTTTCCGACTCCGGAGTATTGAACCAGAGTGGGGTTTTACGGTCCGCAGTTCCGGGGACAGAGGCGGCAAACTGTTTCAGGTACGGTAATTCAATAATGCCGAGATTTTTATTCATTGAGATCATATTTTTGACAATAAATTCTGCAGACAGCACAATGGAATCGCCTTTATCTGTTGCCTGCCACGGTTTTTTAACTTCTGCAAGGCGTGAAAAAGCAGTAGTTTTACGCTCAAAAAACTGTTTCTTCTGCTGCGAATTGCTTTCTGCAAGCAGCCGGCGCAAAGTTTCAGCCATACTGCCTTTGGCAATCTGCATGATTTCAGCAGTAACATTGAGATCCGGTGCGACGGTCATATTAACGATCGTACTCAAAGTTCCGGAAGATATATTTTTTCCCATTTCCGGAAATTTGCGTGATAAATTCAAACCGGTATCAGAAATACTGTTGTCCTGATCTACCGGCGCATAACGGCTGTTTTCATTTAATACGGCAATTTTTTTGCCTTGATCATACACATACAGCAAAATGCGGTTGTAATCATTCTGAAAATAGCGTAAAGAACGCACTTTATGAAGCGAAAAACTGTCTGCGAGATTGGATCGTGCAATAAATTCACTCTTTAAACCCGCAGCATCAAGCATTGCTTTCAACAAAACGGCTCGATCCGCGCTGTTGCCGTAACCGCGTTTCAGAGTATCATCCGCTCCTGAGAAAATCCAATTATAATCATCAAGGTCAGGACCTGTCCGGCGGATATTTTTATCAACAAAATCTCTTACAGCAGTAACTTTTTCCTGCGGAGTTTTACAATTTTTTATAAGCTGGAGAGTTTTTTCTTTGATCTCTGCCGCATTCATTGCAGCAATATTCAACCGTCTGTTCAGCTCACTGCAGTATTCCTGAAAATTTATTGTAGTGCAATATATTGTATCGCAGAACATAGCCAGCGGAGCCTGTTTCACCTCAAATTCAGTCCGGCGGATATTTTCTTTGCTCAAAGTTATACTGTTTTTGCTGACAGATTTTTTAACTTTATGCGGGATTGGCGACATTCTGAATGATGGCGGTATATTTTCAAAGGTTACTTTCTGCTGTAATTTATCTTTGTCGGAAGCAAAAATGAATGTACCGCTGTAAAACGGCATATTTTTGTGATCAATACGCAATTTGTATTCGATCATCGAACCGGGCATGACATGCGGAAATTTGACCGTAAAAAGTTTTGCCGGAGCGTAATGAGGAGCATCTGCGGTATCCCCGCTGTCCATAATATGGATTTCAGACGGAGAAATTTTGTAAGACTTGCCATCCGGATTTGTTACTGCGGCATCAAGCAAAGTTATGTTCTCGCATCCGCTGTTAAACGGAATTGACAATTCGGCATAACTTTTGACTCCGGCATAATCAAGAATTTTATACTTCGCATGAAAAATGTCGGACCAGTTGCGCGCATCTTTGAAAACAACATTCTGTGTATCGACATATACCAGAACATTTTTTGCCTGCGCGGCGACATCCGGCGGCAGAATAAATATTTTTTTGCGTGCTTCGGCAGCGGCATTTTTGAGTTGATTTTTCAACATTTCATATTCTGCCGGAGAAATAAGAGTTTTATTGAGTGCAGTGAGATTCTCCTCCACAAGAACCCCGTCTGAAAATCCGGCTTTGGAGCTGTGGATAAAAATTTTATCTGCTGTATTTCTGTATTCCGGCAGATCGACCTTGATTGTTTTATCGGCAAATTTGATTTCTGTATATTCAGCGACTCCTGCGGTACTGAAAAACTGCATCGGATAACGCCGCTGTGCGAGGTCGGCTTTGGCAGTCATCATATTGAGTGCGCCCATGATACTGCTCAAATTATGTGCGGGCAAAATGACGGAATTTTCGCTTGAATTGACGAAATTTTTGACGGAAAAAGTCAAAGTTACGCTCAAAGTTTTGCCAAGATCACGGATATTTGACGGAGAAATGACGATATTCTGCAATTCGATCCCCGGGAAAATACGGTTCAGCATCACATTGAAAAACTGGCGGGTGTATTCACTGGTCCAGTTGGCGAAAGCATCGCGGTAAATATTATCATTGATGCCCTGAAATACAAGCTGACTGCTGCCGCTCAGAGTTCCGTCTTCATCAATCTGCCATTTGTTGTTTATAATGAGCAGATTTTTTCTGAAATCGATTTCCGGAGACAGCCGCAGAGTATCACCGTTTTTGCGTGCGACGAGATAACTTTTGTTCGCACCGTAAGCAGGAAGAAGTTCGGATGTATTTTCATCGGTGGGATCCATGAGAATATAATCCTGACTTCCCGGCAGCTGTGCGGCAACGATGGCATGATTGAAGTAATTATTCGGCACTTCCACATCTTTCGGCGCACCGGCATAGAAAAGTGTCATATACGCCGGAATACCTGCCAGACGGAGCATGCTGGTCAGCAGTGCGGCTTTGTCCCGGCACACCCCGTAGCGTTTTTCAAAAGTTATATTGACATCATGCGGCTCATAACCGGGAGCTTCAGTTTCGGTAGTAACCCCCATATAACGGACATCCTGTGATACAAAATCAAATATTTTGCGGAGTTTTTCGGCAGGAGTTTTACAATCCCGGATCAAATTTGCGGTAAATTTTTTCATTTCCGGTGTAACTTTCTGTAAATGACCTTCGCATAAATCATTGTACCAGCGGGAAATTTCCTCCCACTTTGCCGCGCTCGAAAGCAATACCCTCTGACAATAAAGATACATCGGCGGTGCATTGGGTTCCGGTATTATCTGCGGCACATTTTCCGCTGTAAAAGTATAAATGATTCTGCCGTCTTTTTTGATTTCAGATTTTTTCAAAGTGCCCGGCACTTCATCTTTGACCAATATGGCACGGAGCGGCATTTTCTCCGGCGCGCTGTACTGCACACGGTAAAAAAGTATCGGATCATCGGATTGCAGCACTGAAATATCCGTAAAAAATCCCTTCATTCGGGGCCGCAGAGTTACGCGGCGTATTTTCAAATGCAGAATATCATTTTTCTGCATATCAGGAATATTGACAAAGAGTATTTTATTGGCAGGATCGTAGATATTTGCCGACATTTGAGAATCGTCAACACTGATGCGGGTATTGGCTTTTATATCAATGGGAAGCACTTTGCCGCCGCGGATAAGTTCCAGCGTTTCAATATGATATTTTTCATAAAATTCATTGAAATGCATTGGAATTGAACGCAGATTTTCCACACCTTTATCGGTAAGAGCCTTCTGATACATATCGTCAATATCAACTGCTGTTCCGTCAAGCTCAAAATTTATCTGCTGATCGTCATAAAGAAGTACAGTTTGAGCGTCCGGATATTCTTTCAAAGTTGCTTTGCGGGAAAATTCATCAATTCTGCTGATTGAAACAGCATTGACAGTACATAAAAAACAGAACAATATGGCGATAAAAACAGATTTTTTCATTTTTTGCATTTTTCCTTTTTCTGTTCCAGAAATTCCCAGCGTTCATACAATGCGGCCTGCTGATTTTTCAATTCCTCAAGTTCTGCCTGCAGTCTGGGAGAATCTTTGCCGTGTTTTTCAAAAAAATCAGGAGCGGAAAAAAGCATCTCTATTTCACTGATTTTTTCATCAAGAGCTTCAATTTTTCCTTCCATTTCTTCAAGTTCACGGTTTTCTTTGAAGCTTAATTTTTCGGTTTTTGGCGCGGTATTGACGGGAGGAGCTGCCGGAGCGGATTTGATTTTAGGAGCGGCGGCGGCAAGTTTTTTTGCTTCACGCTCTTCAAATTTTTCCAGATAATAATCGTAATCACCGGTTTGCACATACAATTCACCATTTCCCTCAAATGCGATGATCGTATCGCACAGCCGATTGAGAAAATAACGGTCATGACTGACAATAATCAATGCGCCGCCGAAATCCGCCAATGCATCTTCCAACATCCGGAGTGAACTCAAATCCAAATCATTTGTAGGTTCATCCAGAATCAGAAAATTGCAGCGGTTTTTCAGGATTTTCGCCAGAATCAAACGGGCTTTTTCACCGCCGGACAGATATTTTACCTGAGTATTGATACGCTCATCCTCAAAAAGGAAGCGTTTCAGATATCCCCAGACGCTGATTTTTTCCGAACCGAGGTCGATGGTTTCGACTCCGCAGGAAATTTCTTCAGCGACAGTTTTTTCAAGATCGAGAGTGATTTTGCCCTGATCGATATAATTGAACTCCAATGCCGGAGCGTATTTTATTTTACCGGAATTCGGCTTTATCTGTCCGGTCAGAACTTTCAGGAATGAACTTTTGCCGATACCATTCGGCCCGATAATACCGACCTTTGAACCCGGCACAAATTCAAAAGAAAAATCTTTAAACAAATTTTTGTCTCCGAAAGACAGCGAAATATTCTGCACATTCACCGCCTGATTGCCCAATCTCGGAGGTTCCGGCAGAATCAATTCCATATCACCGGCGATTTTTATATCGGCAACAGATGATATCTCATCAAATTTTTTAACGCGTCCGAGATTGCGTTTGAGCCGGGCTTTGGGCGAACGGCGGATCCATTCGATTTCACGGGCGAGAAAACGCTTGCGTTTTGCCTCGGCTATTGAGAGTTTTGTTTCACGCTCCATTTTACCCGCCATAAAATCTGCATACGAACCGTCATAGGAATAAAATTTCCCCTGATCCAGCTCAACTACACGATCGGCAAGGCGGTCAAGAAAATACCTGTCGTGAGTAACAAAAAGACAACTGCCCCTGAAACTGTCAAGAAATTTTTCGATCCAGCGGATAACACTGACATCAAGATGGTTTGTCGGTTCATCCAGCAGCAGCAGATCCGGAGATGAAATGATTGCCCGTCCGAGAGCGACTTTGCGCATTTCGCCGCCGGAGAGATTTTCGCATTTACGATCAGGCGGGAGGTCAAGTTTGGAAATAACATTATCAGCTTTGCGGATAACATCCCACGAATCATGCAGATTCAGCAGGTGTTCAATGCGTTCATGCTCGATCGCCGGAGTTTTTTTATCCTCATATTTTTTCAGCATATCAAGCCAGAAAGAAGCACCGTCCATAATATTTTCACGGACGGTTTTATTATGATCAACTGCAAAATTCTGCGGCAGATAACCGATACGGATGCCATTGGCGACAGCGATATCGCCTCTGACATTGGCAAATTCACCTGCAATAATACGCAAAAGAGTGGATTTGCCGCATCCGTTTCTGCCAACGAGAGCGACATGTTCATTTTCGTGAATGGAAAAATCCGCATCTTCAAAAATTGTTTGCAGACCGATATTCAAAAAAAGGTGCCGTACCGACCACAGCGGACGGCTGTTTGTATTTGAAGCCATAGAAATTATCCTTTTTCCATTTCACGCAAACGGTCCTTGAGCATATTTTCAATAAATTCATTGCCGTAAAGTTTTCGCATAAGTTCAACATTGAATTCATAAAAAAGCTGTGCATCAGGACGGGTAATGACTTCGCCGAGTGAGAGATCAAGCATGGTTTTGCGTTTGTTTTTATCTGTTTTGTACTGGGCAAGATAACGCATCAATGTCCGCGGACTCAATTCAGAAAAGCGTTTCTGCCCGAAATGTTCCGTATAGTCCGCCGCAATCATCAATATCAAATTGGCAGGAGGATGCTGCAGATGGCAGCTTTTCAGGAATTCTTCAACCATCTCCATGCAGCGGATTTCATCAAAAACCGGAAACAGAACGCTGCGTCCGCGTGAAATAATACTCGGCGGAAAATGATAGTTTGAAGCAAGACAGATAAGCACATTGTCAGGAGTCGAAAATGAACCTCCGACATGAGTGCGGAAATAATACCAGTCAAGCTCATCCGGTACAATATCATCAAAAAACAGCACAAATTTGCGGTCGGAACGCTTTTCCAGTTTGGCCAGCAGATCAGCGAAGCCCTCCTCCATTGCTTCCGGAGTAGCCAGCACCAGAGTTACATCTGTGTACTGCAATGCATGGGCAATCGTAAGCTGAGTTTTGCCATGACCGGGCAGACTGGAAATAATCAGCGGGAAATTTCCTTTGCCTTCAGAAAATTCCCTGAAATGTTCTGCAAATATTTTGCGTACAGACAGAAAGCCGAAAAAATCATCCTTGTTATGCGCCTCTTTCAGGTCTGCAATCTCAAAATGTCCATTGATATAACGGAATGTACGGCATTGATAAAAAGGATCACATTGAAGAAGTTTCTGCTGTAAATCATCGTCAGATATCTGATGGATATTGTCAAGCATGATTTTTGCCCGGCGTGTCAGCATGGGAGCGGCTTTGCTGATGTTTTTCCAATAAGATGCCCCCTGCATTATATCGCGGATTTTGCCGCGGACAAAAATGCTTTCCTCTCCGTCGGAGAAATGTTCAGGATCAGCTGTAATGATGAGTTCAAATGCAGATTGCAGCAAAATACTCTCAAAAGAAAAAATCTCCTTTTTCTGCGCATTATCTGCCAGCAAGTTCCAGAAATCACAGCATTTTTCCAATTCAGATTGTGAAAAATTTTCCACTGTCAGCAATTTGAAAATTTCAAAAATAACAGACAGCTCTCTGGTAAAAAGCAGATTTTCACGGCAGACAAGACTTCCGTCCTGCATCGGACGCATGAAAAGCATCCGGAATGCACGGAAACTGTCAATAAAAAGTGTTGTTGAAAAGTCGGTCATAATTTCATTTGAGCAGAGAACGGTGAACTTTTACTACAACTTTGATATTTGAAAATGTGCCGTTGAAGCTGTCCATATTGGGCATGTGAAGTTCATTCGGCATGAAAACTGCAAAATTGCCGACGCGCAGTGCAGCAGTTCCTGCAGTTTCAGGCGTAAATTTAAAAAACTCAATATCCGGAGTATATTCTGAAGTTGCTTCTGCGGTGGCTGAAGAGCCGAAAAAGATATTTTCCTCACCCAGCAGCAGCAGTTGAATATCGACATATTCGCGGTGAGCTTCATATTCTCCGGATTGGCGGGTCTCATAAGAGGAAATCATAGCAAAAATATTGTCGCCGTCAATTTCATGTCTGCCAATGGCGCTGTCTTTGGAAAGTGTCTTGAGAAACGCATTGATCTTTTCTGCGGCTTCTTCTTTGAAAATCACATAATCTTCAAAATTGATAAGATCATCAAAAATCATAAAAAAACTCCTTTTATTTTAAGTAATATTGTATCCGGCAGAATATAATACACAAACTATCCCTTTTCAAGCTTCACTTGCAAAAAAATTTATATGCCGTATATCAATAAAGAAAATATATTTGCTTTTTCTTTTTATTGTGCTATATTAACTGCTGTTCAACTGTATATATCCAACTTCCGATAAAGTGGATTCTGTCATGTTGCTTGAGGTTGTTTTTCATATTTTTATCCTTTCTGTTAAAATGGTGTGTTTTATTTATACGGCATAGCCGTAAGGCGTACGGCTGGGACATGGCGGGCAATGTGAGAACTTTGGGATTTTTGAGAGTTTTGGGAGTTTGCCCGTGACTGTACTGCAGTCAAGC
>JAZSRU010000068.1:0-3409 GCA_045538635.1 Victivallaceae bacterium | reverse complement strand
GATGTCGTAAGTTTCATCGCCGCAGCCGAGGAAGTTTTGTGAGCTGTAATTGGGGAGAAATTCATCCAGCATACCGTTCATGAAGTTCAGCGCTTCCGGATCGGCCGGGCAGAGAGAGAAAGGACCGTCGGGATGGATCTGCCATGAAGATTTCACCCCCTGGGAACATTCAGCAAGGTTGCGGTAAGGTTCGTGCATGAGCCAGCGTTGCATGTGGCCGAGAGTTTCCAGTTTGGGGGCAAGATCAATAAAGCGTTCCTTGCAGTATGCGTCAAGTGCATGGATCTGTTCGGCGGTCAGCGGAGAGGCGTCTTCCCAGACAGTTTTGTGATCTTTGAAAGCGAAAGTATGTTCCATATACAGAGAGAAAGCATTGATTTTCCAGCTTGAAATCATATCGACGAAATCGAGTATGTCGTTGTAGCGGAAATTTTTGTCGCGGCTGTAGTCCAGAGCGATACAGCGCCAGAGGATTTTAGGATAATCATCAATATCGCAGGCGGGGCAGTCATTGTTTGTGTACTGTTTGCGGAGCTGTTTCAAAGTTTGTTCTGCATAAAAAGCACCTGCTTTGTCGGCGGCAACGATTTTGATGCCTTTATCGGAGATGCTGAGTTTGTAACCCTGTTCATTCAATGAATTGTCAAATGAAATTTCGGGAGTGCTGTTCAAAAGCTCATTGCTTACGCAATTTTCGTAATAAACTGCACTGACGGGAACGGGGAGAAGTGTAGGTTTTTTCATAATGTAAATCCTTTATTTTTGGGGGTATGGAAATTCAGGGAACGGCACAACAGGGCAGACTGTCATCCAGAAGCGTTTTATCCAGTGGAGAGCAATTTTTCTGCCGCCCTGCGGATAGCGGGCATCACGGACCTTGAGCAATGTGCGGATGACATCTTCAAATTCAACTGCAAGTTTGTGCTGGGTCGAGGGCAGCATTTCAAAAAGATATTGAGCTCGCTCATCCATGAAATATTCCTGTGCGACATGGATGGCAAATTCCTGATATTTGAGAGCCGCTTCGACTTCCTCTTTGACATCGGATGGGAAGTTTTTTATGCGTTTGAGGCGGTAGCGGAGAGAGATGACATCTTCCATGGTTTTTGCAAGATTGTCAAGTGTAATATTTTGAGTCGGGGATTCGCCTTTGCGTGAATAGCGTTTGTAAAGCATCAGAAACAGAGCGTCGTCATCATCTTCCGAAGTGGTGTGGATGTAGAGTTTGCCCATATCCATGATGAAATCGCCGACTCCGTCAGCTTTGTAAACAAACATATCCAGTGCAGCACCGAGGTCAATATCTGCATTGCATTCAACATTCCAGAAATTTGCCGCGGCGTAGGCAAAACCCGGCATGGAAAAAGAAAACTGTGTCCAGTAACCGAAGTCGCCGAATTCGTGGCAGTCAAACATTTCCGCACCCATTTTGGCGGCGGTCCGTGCGGCATTGGCGATGTTGCCTCTCCATCGGTAAGTTCTGCCGCAGATACAGGAATAATTGCTGTTGGAGCAGGTGATCATGAATTTGCGGTTGAGTTTGATGTATTCTTTGACATTTTCTTCAAAGGGGTAGGCTCTGCCGTAACCCCATTCCTGCAGGACAGCATCTTCGGGCATGGCGGAGATGGCTTTGGGGTTCTGTTTGACCATATCGCCGCAGAGGATGAGTATGCGTTTATGGGGTTCGACCATTTTGATCAATTCTTTGAAGAAGTCGCCGTAAACTTTTTCTTTGCCGTATTTTTCGCAAGCTTCTCTGCTTCTGCCTTTGCCGAGGTCGAAAGTTTCGTCGCCGCAGCCGAGGAAATATTTGGAACTGAAATTGGGCAGGAGTTCATCGACCAGACTTTTGATGAAAGCGACCGCTTTGGGATCGGTCGGACAGAAAGAGAACGGACCGTCAGGTTCCAGCTGCCATGAAGAGTAAACGCCTTCGGGACATTCTGCCATCTGACGGTAGGGTTCGTGCATGAGCCAGCGTTCCATGTGGCCGAGGGTATTCTGCTGCGGCACGAGGTCGATGAAGCGTTCACGGCAGTAGGCATCGAGCTGTCTGATTTGTTCGGCGTTCAAAGGTGCGGCATCTTCCCAGACTTTTTCATGGCCCTTGTATGCGAAAGTATGTTCCATGTAGAGGGTGAACATGTTCATTTTCCAGCTTGCGATCATATCGACGAAGTCGAGGAGTTTTTCAAAGGGCATATTTTTGTCGCGGCTGTAATCGAGAGAGATGCCGCGTATGCGGACATCGGGATAATCGTCAATATCCAAAGCGGGGCAGTCGTTGTTGGTGTATTGTTTGCGGAGCTGCTTTAAAGTCTGTTCGGCATAAAATGCACCTGCTTTGTCGGCGGCAATGATTTGGATGCCTTTATCGGAGATGCTGAGTTTGTAACCCTGTTCTTTGAGAGTTGAATCAAAAGAGACTTCGGGGGTACTGTTCAGAGTTTCATTTGTTATAAATGAGTTTCTGATTTTTAAATTTGCCGGAATCGGCAGCAAAATTGGAGCGTTCTTCATAATGTCCTTATTATCAATAGGTTTGCATGAAAAATAAGATATAAATTTTTTATACAATAAAGATAGCTTTTTTTTGACAAATTTCAACTCAAAAAATAAAAAAAAGTTGGAAACCGGAGTTCAGTTTCCAACTTTATATAATTTTATATGATTACCGCAATTTAAATTTCGGCGATTTCAAAATCGTCAATGGTAAATGCCGTACCTTCACATGGTTGTGCGGGCATGAGATTTATATAATTGATACCGCCTGCATTGACTTTAAAATGTTCACTTTCTTCCACTTCGCCGAATTCATTGGTCAAACGGTAAAAAAGTTCTCCGTCCTGCATAATGATATCAACTTTGGTTTTTGCCTCGGGCAGATTGAGTTTTGCATAATGGGGCTTTACTTTGCCGTCGCTGCCGGGGACATGGAAGAACATCTGACGCTTGTGGTCGATAGCGCCGACAACGGTAAACGGAGATCCCTGAATGCCGCTGTTGTAGTACAAAGTTGCGCCTTTTTTCAGGTCGATGACGAATGATATTTTTTTGTTTCTTTCTGCCGGGATGCCGGGATTTGCACGCGGAGTGCGGATGCGGATGGCACCTGTGCCGGAAATTTGCAGCAGTCTGTTGCCGTCAATGGTAACGATTTCAGCTTTTCCGGGAGCAAAAGGTTCCCATGATGAGGTTCCGTTCCAAACGGAGGTTTGGGAGCCGTCGAGTTTTTCAAAGTCTTCTTTGATAAGCGGGGCGGCGGTGAGTGTTGTTGCTGCGACGACAGCAGCAGTTGCGGCAGTGATTGTTTTTTTCATTTTTTGAGCTTTCGGGTTAATAAAGTTGATTGAGTAAATGTCGGAATTTTTCATAGTTATTCTGACTTTAAACGGAGTTGCAGGCA